>CAXBAC010000137.1:0-6672 GCA_963973485.1 uncultured Polaribacter sp.
CTTTGGCTAAATCTTTTAAATCTCTTTGTCCTTCTGCATACATTACATCTTGTAAATCACTTATTTTCTTCCTGATTTTTTTCAACTTTTTTTTAGCATCATAAACTACTTCTTTAGTATTTAAATCAGCTATTTTTATTGTTGAAGAGATTTTATAATTAGATAAATCCATAGTTTTATAAATAAGATTTAAAGGTAAAAAAAAATGTGGTATAACTCATGTTTTTAGGGCTCTTTTATACACTTTTCATCATAAACTTTTATAGCTTTTTATATTACTGATGTAAAAAAAAGTTGCAAAAAAATTGTGTTATATAACAACATTTTTTTCTGAGTATTTATTTTTTTGAATTAATTTTTAAAGTGAATCAGTCAAAATTAAATAAGGTTACCTAATAACTTCGTAAAAAAATATTATTATGTTATTATTTAAAGAGTTGCAAAAGGATAAAACTGGTGAAATTGATGTAAATACTCAAAGTATGGTTGAAAAACTTGATACTTGGCTAGATGGATTTATAAGAAACGTTCCAAACATTGTTATAGCAATATTAGTCTTTATTTTATTTATATATATCGCAAGGTTTATGGGTAGAGTAATTAGAAAAGCTTTAAAAAACAGAGGAAGAGAAAATTTTGGAGAAATATTAGGTAGCTTTTCTAAATGGGTGTTTTTAATAATAGGTGTTATGCTTTCTGTAACTATCTTATCACCTAATTTAAGCCCAGCAGATTTAATCGCAAGTTTAGGAGTTAGTTCTGTAGCCATTGGTTTTGCATTTAAAGATATATTACAAAATTGGTTAGCAGGTATCTTAATTTTAATGAGAAGACCTTTTGAAATTGGCGATCAAATTGTTGTAAATGGCTTCGAAGGTACTGTAGAAAGAATTGAAACAAGAGCAACCATTATTAGACAGTATAATGGAAAAAGAATAGTAGTACCTAATAGCGAAATTTATACAAATTCTGTAAAAGTAATAACTGCAAACGATTTAATTAGATCTCAATATGATATTGGTGTTGGGTATGATCAAGACAGAGAAAAAGCGATAAGCATTCTAAAAGAAACAATTGAAAAAACAGAAGGTGTAACTCAAGAAAAACCTGTAGATGTTTTACCTTGGGATCAAGCAGATAGTTGGTTAACTGTAAGAGTTCGTTGGTGGACAAACAGCGATAGATCTGATGTTGTAAAAACATTTTCTAGAGTAATTAACAACACTCAAAATGCTATGGATGAAGCTGGCATTGATTTACCTTTTCCAACAAATATCGAAATCCAAAATGCTCATGACTTTGAAGAGCTTAAAAAGAAAGATAAAGATGAAAATTCTAAAGAAAAATAAATAAAATATTATAAAACAAAAAAATACTAGTTATAAGAATAGAATTGTATATTTATAACTAGTATTTTTTTTTATAAATGGCAAAAAAAGGAAAGGCAAAAAATACCGTAAATAAGGCAAAACACACCAAGTTAATGAATCAAAAAATTAACAAGGTAAAATTAGAGAAGCAAAAAAATAAAGAGCGTTTAAAAGCTATTATCAAAAAAGCAAATCAAGACAAAGCCAATAACCAATGAGTTTTAAATACTATTTAGGTTTTTTATTTTCCATACCTCTACTTCCTATTCTTTATTTTGATGGAAAAAAAATTAGAAAGAATGTACCCAGACTTCTTGAAGCTAAAAACCCGAAAGGCTACATAAAAAAAGATGTTGCTAAAACACTTAAACTTTTAATTATTGGAGAAAGTACTATTGCTGGTGTTGGTGTTGATTATCATAAAACCGGATTTGCAGGCACGTTAGCAAAAACACTTGCAGAAGAAAACAATGTTTCTGTATTATGGAGAGTTTACGCTAAAAGTGGCTATACTGCCAAATTGATTCGTAAAAGGTTGCTACCACAAATAGAAGACACTACTGCAGATATAATTGTAATTGGTTTGGGAGGCAATGACGCTTTTAATTTAAATTCTCCAGGCGTTTGGATTTTACAAATAAATTTATTGATTAAAAAGCTAAAACGTAGATTCCCAAAAACACCTATTTATTTTACCAATATGCCTCCAATTAAAGAGTTTCCTGCATTTACTAAATCGTTGAAATTTGTTATTGGAAATTTGGTTGAAGTATTAGGAAAACGTTTACATAGAAATGTAAAAAGAAGAGAGAATGTATATTACAATAATGAGGTTATTTCTTTAGATAGTTGGTCAGAAAAATATAACTTAGATAATGATATTTCTACTTTTTTTAGTGATGGAGTTCATCCTTCTAAATTAACATATCAAATTTGGGGAAAAGATATGGCACATTACATAATGCAAACCAAAAACTTTAAACAATGGACGCAAAACGATTGATTGATATTAGCGTTAAGTATCACTAATTATCAATATTTTACTTCAAAAATACGCCTTTTATAAATTCTTTCAAAATCCATAAATAACAGAAATTCTAACAAACATAAGTAACAAAAAAAATCCTGAGAAACTCTCAGGATTTTTTATAATTATTCAAATCTAGATAACATATTTTATTTATCAATTGATCCTAAAACTCGTTTCATAAAAGTGTTCAAAGCTTCTTTCTTTGGTGTGCCATCTTTTATCATTTTATCAACCTCTACAGCACCATATAAATTAGAAATTAATTCACCAATAACATCTAACTCCTCATCTTTTAAAGAAGGTACTTCTGTTAAGGCCTCTAAAGTTTCTATAGTTTCTATGATATAATCTTGATCATTTTCTTCTATAAAACTGGTTAAATGTTTAATTACAGGTAATTTCATAATTATTCAATTTCTGACACTAAGTCTTTTAAAACATCAAACTTATTTGTTTGTGTTTGATTCTTTTTTTCACCACCAACAAATGTTGCAAAAGTTGGTAAGTTACTTACATCTGCTAATTTTCTACTTTCAGGAAACTTTTCTGCATCTACGATTACAAACTTTATTTCACCTAATTCAGATGCTAATTTTTTAAATTTAGGTTTCATAATTCTACAGTTTCCACACCAAGTTGCAGAATATTGCACTACAACTTTTTCATTTCCTTCTACTATTAATTGTAGATTATCTTCTGTTAATTCTTGTACCATAATAATTTTATTAATTTTAATTTTACACTAAGCGTAATTATGCACTTAGTGTAAAATTAAAAAATTTATTTTTTAGTGAGATGCTAAATAAGCTGCAGTACCTTTTGCGTTGGCTTGCATTGCTTCTTTACCTTCTTCCCAGTTTGCAGGACAAACTTCTCCGTTTTTTTGAACATGTGCGTAAGCATCAATCAAACGTAAAAATTCATTTACATTTCTACCTACAGGCATGTGGTTTATACCTTCATGAAATACAGTACCTTCTTCATCTAATAAATAAGTAGCTCTATAAGTTACGTTATCTCCCTCTACTTGTACAGTTCCAGTTTCTTCGTCATAAATTTCTTTACTGATGTCTAAAATACCTAAGATTGATGATAAATTTCTATTGCTATCTGCTAAAATTGGGTACGTAACACCTTCAATTCCTCCATTATCTTTTGATGTTGATAACCATGCAAAGTGTACTTCTGCAGTATCACAAGATGCACCAATAACAATAGTATTTCTTTTTTCAAATTCTGGTAAAGCTTCTTGAAAAGCATGTAACTCAGTAGGACAAACGAATGTAAAATCTTTTGGATACCAAAATAAAAGTACTTTTTTGTTATTGTTTACTGCTTCTTCTAATACATTAATTTTAAATGTATCACCCATTTCATTCATTGCGTTTACATTTAAATCTGGAAATTTTTTACCAACTGCTGTTGCCATGTTCTATTTATTTTTTTGATTAATATTTCTTTTACTACACTGCAAATATATTTTGATTATACACTTTTAAAAAGTACTCATAAACTAATTAATTTATAGTAGCATAAACTTTGATTATTTAAAAAATACCATCAAATTTTAATAATTTAAATTGATACTAAAATAATAAGAATAGATAAATGTTATTGGATTAATTTTTGTAGCTTTGAGTGGTCAAACCCAAAAAAACAATTATTATGGATAATACTAAGAATTTCGACATCAATAAAGATACCAATAAGTGTCCTTTTTTAAACGGAGTTCCTCAACAAACTGCTGGAGGTGGAACCACAAACAGAGATTGGTGGCCTAATGAATTAAAATTAAATGTTTTAAGACAAAACGCCTCAAAATCAAATCCTTTAGGAGAAAATTTTGATTATAAAAAAGCATTCAACAGTTTAGACTTTAAAGCGCTTAAACAGGAAGTTACTGATTTAATGACAGACTCTCAAGATTGGTGGCCAGCAGATTATGGGCATTGTGGAGGGTTTATGATTCGTATGGCTTGGCACAGTGCAGGAACCTATAGAGTAATTGACGGAAGGGGTGGTGCAAGTTCTGGAACACAAAGATTTGCTCCTTTAAACAGTTGGCCAGACAATGGTAATTTAGATAAAGCAAGACTATTACTTTGGCCAATAAAACAAAAATATGGTAATAAGATTTCTTGGGCAGATTTAATGATATTAGCAGGAAACTGCGCTTTAGAATCTATGGGTTTTCCTACTTATGGTTTTGCTGGAGGACGTGAAGATGTTTGGGAACCAGAACAAGATATTTATTGGGGAAGTGAAACTGAATGGGGAGCAAATGAAAAAAGATATACTGATGGAGAATTAGAATCGCCATTAGGTGCTGTAATGATGGGTTGGATTTATGTAAATCCAGAAGGACCAAATGGAAATCCAGATCCACTTGGCTCTGCTAAAAACGTTAGAGATACTTTTGATAGAATGGCTATGAATGACGAGGAAACTGTAGCTTTAGTTGCAGGAGGTCATACTTTTGGAAAAGCACATGGAGCTGCAGATCCAGATAAATACGTAGGAAACGAACCTCACAGAGGAAAAATTGAAGAAATGAGTACTGGTTGGAAAAACTCTTTTCAATCTGGTGTTTTAGACGATACTATTACAAGTGGAATTGAAGGCGCTTGGACTCCAAACCCTACAAAGTGGGATGCAGATTATTTTGATGTTTTATTAAATTACGATTGGGAATTAACCAAAAGTCCTGCTGGAGCTCATCAATGGACACCAACTGAAGCTTCAAAAGCAAGGATGGCACCAAGAGCTGGAGATGCAACTAAGCAACAAGCATTAATGATGACTACAGCTGATATTGCTTTAAAAATGGATCCTAAGTACTTAGAGATTTCTAAGCGTTTTCATAAAGATCATAAAGCTTTCGAAGATGCTTTTGCAAAAGCTTGGTACAAGTTAACCCATAGAGATATGGGACCTAAAGATCGTTATTTAGGCCCAGAAGTGCCTCAAGATGAATTATTATGGCAAGATCCAATTCCTAAAGTAAAATATACTTTAACTAAAAATGAAATAGAAACTTTGAAGAAATTAATTTCTGAAAGTAAATTATCTGTTTCAGATTTAGTAAAAACAGCTTGGGCATCTGCATCAACTTACAGAGGTTCAGATAAAAGAGGTGGAGCAAATGGTGCCAGAATTCGTTTAGAACCTCAGAAAAATTGGGAAGCAAATAATCCAGAAGCTTTACAAAAAGTCATAAACGTTTACGAATCAATACAACATGATTTTAAAGGTGATGTTTCTATTGCTGATTTAATTGTTTTAGGTGGTTCTGTAGGTTTAGAAAAAGCTATAAAAAATGCTGGATTCTCTTTCGATGTTCCTTTTACTCCTGGAAGAGGTGATGCTAGCCAAGAACAAACCGAATTAAAGTCTTTTAGTTACTTAGAGCCTATTGCAGATGGTTTTAGAAATTACATTAATAAAGATTTAAAAATAGCTGCAGAAGATTTATTGATTGATAAAGCGAATTTATTAACACTATCAATTCCTGAAATGACAGTTTTAATAGGTGGTTTACGTGTTTTAAACACCAATTTCGATGGTTCTAAACATGGTGTTTTTACAGATAAAAAAGAAACATTGAGTAATGATTTCTTTAAAAATCTATTAGATTTTTCTATCACTTGGAAAGCTGTAAATGCTGATGAAAAAGAATTTATAGGTAGAGATAGAAAAACAAACGCACTTAAATTTACAGGTACTAGAGCAGATTTAATTTTTGGATCCAACACTGAGTTAAGAGCAGTTTGTGAGGTTTATGGTGCAAATGATGGTGAAGAAAAATTTGTAAAAGACTTTATTGCTGCTTGGACCAAAGTAATGAACTTAGATCGATTTGATATCAATTAAAAATTTAGATTCAATTATTAAAATAAAAAAGGAAATACGAATCGTATTTCCTTTTTTTTATTCTGAATCTTCTTTTTGTATCAAAGGATGATCTTCTATATCTAAACCTACTACCTTAATAATACTAACAACTGCGTTAAATAACATTAAAACTACACTTATTAATCCTCCACTTAATACAGAAGAAACTATAATCGTTGCATAATAAATATAAGTAAACCATTCATTTGGAACGTTTTCAGCTTCAGTTACTGGCAAATTAAAAAACTGAAAAATTATCATAGCAGACACAAAAACGATAGTATCTATTTTGGCAATAAGAATTATATGCTTGTAATGACTTTTATTTAGTTTAGATTTTGAACCAGAACTTACACTAATTAGCGTGAGTAATAATGCCAA
>CAXBAC010000138.1:0-6658 GCA_963973485.1 uncultured Polaribacter sp.
TCTTTCATGTCTATAACTTTAGATACATCTAAACGAATATCACCTACAGGAACTTTAATCATATTTTTACTTCTTTCTACTTTTTCAAATAGTTGCTGTTCTTCTAAAGTCATGTTATTTTCTTCTTTTACAATAACATTACCTTTGTGAGATACAGCATAAAATATTTTTTTACCATTGTATTTTTTTAAATCTAAAAGATTATTGTTAGATAAAGCAGTATTTGGTATTCCTAAATTTCTTGCTAGTAATTGAACGTGAGAAACCAAGTTACCTTCAGAAACTGTCATAATACCAGCAACAGGTTTTAAATCTGATGGAGGGTTTTGAAAAATGTAAATTTTATTGGTGTTTACTTCTATAGCATCTGGGTTTCCATCTACTACAACCAATTCTCCAAATGCGTAATCAGGGTTCAACCCTCTAATTGCACTTTGGTTATCTATATTTAAAACTTGATTGTTTAGGTTCGACTTTTTTGCTACAAAAGTACCTAGTTTACTTACAGTTTCACCTAAACTTAATGCTATACTATTTCTTATTCTATCATCAATAAAACCATAACTTAAAGGCTCGAATTTAGTGTAGTTTAATACGTCTTCATTATAATTTGCTTTTATTAAAGATGCACTCCATTCTACTACGCTTCTAGAGGTATTTAAAAGGTTATTTAGCTCTACAATAGTTATTTTATTAGTAGTAGAAGTATCTCTAAGTATTTTTTCAATCTGATTGTATTCCCAAAACTCTAACAAACCAGTACCTAAAGCTGCACAGGTTAATACTTCGATTTTTGATATTATTTCTCTAAGCGTTTCTGTTTGCCAATTCTGAGTTTCTATTAATAAAATATTTTCTAATTGATTACTTAAATCTAGTAATTTAAGTCGCTCTTCTGCTGTTTTAAAATCAAGAATAGTACTTCTAATATTTGTTAGAATACTTGCAGTTTGTACAACAATTTTCTGAGAGGATTTATTTGTGTTGTAGTTTTTAGAGAAGTTTTTTATTTCTTCTATAACTATATTATTTGCATCTAAATTTTCTATTTCACTTTCAATTTTTTTAAAATCTAAAGGTGCATAGAATTGCTTCATTGTTACTAATAAATTCTGTAAATCTTTTTTTTCTTTAAGTGATAATTTGGTTTCATTTTTTTTAATAAAATTTTCAACTAAAGCAATATCTGTTCTTTGTGGGTTTCCATGAATTTTAATTCTGATATTCATAAAACTAGGAATGTCTTCTGCTAATATTTTAGATTCACTTCTCATTAACTGACCTAAATTGGTATCGCCATTGTGAGGAATATCTTTTAACGCTTGCCTAATTAAATAGTAATTGGTCTTAAAGAGCTCATCGTTTTTTAAAATAGTTTCAAAAAATTCTTTTCCCCAAGTTTCTTCGTCTTCAGATTGTATAGCTCCTCTATAGTACTGCCCTTTTCTTAAAACCCAGCCATTGTCTATGCTTGCTAAATATTTACCTATTTGATATTGCTTTAAACGACTAAAATTATTAGCTTCATCCTAAAAATAGGTGATTGGTTTTTCTAAGGTCTAGGGCAGATTGCTTAAAACTTGCATGTTGTATACCTTCAATATCATCTGGACAAGGGTCTTTAGCATCTCTAATACTACCATCTTTACAAAACCATTTTATTCTGTAATATGGACCTCTAATATCGTTTTTATAGATTGTTATGAGTTCTTTAATTTCTGATGTAGATTTTTCTTGAGCTACAAAAAAGTTATTGCCAAGAAAAAATAAAATAATAGTATAAAGTATTTTTTTTGCATGTTTTTGGGATTGATTATCACAAAGTTAATTTATAATAATCAATAAAATCACAAATTGTGGCTTTACAGTTCACAATATTTTTAAATGAGTTAAAAGTTTTTTGGTTTGATGAAAATTGATAAAAAAAACTAATTTTTTTTATTAGAAAACGTCTTAATCTTTTTTGTGTACGCTCTTAGTTCTAAAATTTCATTTAGAAAAAGTTTCGAACTTTTATAGGGTATTTGATATTCTTTATGATTTACAGTAGCAATTTTATACAAATACGTCCAGTGAGTTCTAATTGCTTTTAATGCTTTAAAATAAGATGAATGTTGTGCATCGTAAATATGAGTGGGTTCTGCAATTATTCCGTTTATTTCTAATATTTTAAAGTTAGAGCCATTTTCTACTTCTAAAAAATCATTATATTTTAAATCTATTCTTCCATAAAACCAACCTTGTATAGATTTACTCAACTCATCAAAAGTGTGTATTAATTTTTGAGTAATTAGATGGTTTCCATCTAAAAACTGAGTTCCTTTAGAATGATTACCAACAACAGAAAGTAGTATTTCATCACCTTTTTTAGGAACAATATGTAAAGTGTTTTTATGTTTTTCTACAAGTTGTTTTAAGTAAAGTACAGCTCTTTTGTTTTGCAGTATTAATTCATACAGAGTAGATGAACCATCACCTAAAACTGTTAAAAACTTTTTAATTGTAATTGAAGAAATAACCCCTTTATCTTCATTAGGATTTCTATAATAAAAAATACCACACTCATTTTTATAGTCTATAAATTCCTGTATTACAATATCTATAGTATACTTTTCTAAGTATCTTTTAAGTTGCTTTTCATTGTCTATCTTTTCTACAAGTAAACCTCTAAAACCAATATCTGGTTTTACAATTAGCGGGTATGAAATTTTTTCAGTTTGCAATCTAAAAACAGTATCACTAAAATTATTATTAACTTTATGAAGTATGGTTTTGGGTTTTAAATTTGTGGGAACTAATGTTAACGTATCAAACTTGCTTTCTGTGCCATTTCCAGAACTTTTAATAGAAGGGTTTGCAGCACTAAAAAAAGCAGGATGTTTTGCTTTTACAGCTAAATAGAATGCAAAAGGTAAATTGGGTATATAAAAAAGTGAAGATGGCCAATATTCCCAATTTAAAAATTTATATAATTTGTAATTTTTCAGATTTATTTAGAATTAAAAATAGCTTTGCTTAATACCCCAAATGTTTTAAAAGCAAAATAAATTGAGAATATAATCAAAAAAACACCAACAGTTACAATTGCGTAACCAATATATGAATTTGGAGCTTCCGTAAATTTATCCATAGCTTTAAAACCCATTGTTATAACAATTGGAGAGGCTATAAAAAGTAGTATTAAGATGCCTAATCTTATAAGTCCTTTACTTAATAAATTTAAATTTGTACTCATTTTTTAAAGTTTAGTATAGCGTTTCTAACACTGCCATATTGTAATAATAATTCGTTTGCTTTTTTTTGATTAATAGCTAACTCGTCCATTAACATTCTTTCTCCTCTTTCTACTAATTTATCATTAGAGAGTTGCATGTCTACCATTTTGTTGCCTTTTACCTTGCCAAGCTGAATCATGGTTGTAGTAGATAGCATATTTAATACTAGTTTTTGTGCTGTGCCAGCTTTCATTCTAGAGCTACCAGTTACAAACTCTGGCCCAACAATAACATCTATTGGATATTTTGCTGTTTTGGTTAATGGGCTGTTTTTGTTACAAGATATACTGCCTGTAATAATATTATTTTCGTTACATTTTTCGAGAGTTGCAATTACGTAAGGCGTTGTTCCAGAAGCTGCAATACCTACAACTACATCTTTTTTGTTGATATTGTATTCTTGTAAATCTAACCAACCCTGTTTTTTAGAATCTTCAGCAAATTCAACCGCTTTTCTTATGGCAACATCTCCACCAGCAATAAGACCAACTACCAATTCATGAGGAACACCAAATGTTGGTGGGCACTCAGATGCATCTAAAATACCTAATCTGCCAGAAGTACCTGCTCCAATATAAAATAATCTTCCACCAGCTTTTAACTTGGTAACAATTTGAGTGGTAAGCGCTTCAATTTGTGGTAAAGCTTTTTCTACAGCAATAGGTACTAATTTATCTTCATTATTGATATTTGTCAACACTTCTGTTATTGACATTTTTTCTAAATGATTGTATTTAGAGTCTTGCTCTGTTGTTTTCGTAAAATTCATCAATCAAAAATACATTTTTTCTAGGATTGATGTTTAGAAAAGAATAGAAGTTATTTAATCTTTTTCAACCAAATCTAATGTAAATGTGTCTGTTTCTGCTATGTGATAATATCCTAAAGGAAAGTTTTCTTCGTTTGTTGTATTTATCATATTACCTAATAATGATGATGGAACAGACTGAAAAGGTCCTCCAGAACTTTGTCCACTTTGATCAATCAATATATTAAAATACGTATAATATTCTTTAGAAACACCAAACATTTTAATAGTTACAGTAGTTGGTAAATCGATTTCATCCTCTTGATAAAAAGTTGAAAAATTATAATCTGCACCATTAAAAAAACGATCTTCTAAGGCTAAGAATAAATCATTTGTAAAATCGAAAAGATAAAAATTTTGTTGAGAACCATCATCTGTAAAGTTGATTTTTAATTCAGTCTCCTCACCAGAAAATAAAGTTTCATCACCTTGCTCTACATTGGTTAATGGTGTAGATTTAACTCTAGTAGCTAAACCTTTGTAAGTTTCGTTATCATAAATAACAGTGAGTTCATAAGTTGTGTTTTCTTCTGGGATAAAAGATGTTACAGGTTCGTAACTACCATCTAAATTTGCATCACTATAATTAATAATTGTATTGTTTGATAAGTTAGTTACAAAAACAGTTGCATTTGTTACGATAGGAATTGAATCCTCAAAATAATCTGCAGATAGTTTTAATTTTACAGTGGTATCTGCTGTTACAGGGTTTTCATCAAAATAAACTTCAAAAGAAGCATCTACAACTAATTTTGGTGCTATGGAAGGTACATCTATGTCTACAACTTTTTCGCAGTTTGTAAGTATAAATATAAATAGCAAAGGTAATATGTATCGTTTTTTCATTATCATATTAAAATTTAAAATTGTAGGTTACAGAAGGTACTAAACCAAATATTGATGTTTGTACTGCTTCATTTCTTCTGGTGTCTATGTTTTGTCTAAAATTTATAGAAGCCGCATTTTGCCTTCCATATAAGTTGTAAATACCAAAAACCCATTCACCTTGCCAAGTTCTGTTTTTATTTTTTTCTGGAGTTAATGTTGCAGAAATATCTAATCTGTGATAGGCAGGAAGTCTGTCTGCATTTCTTCTATTATCATCATAAATAGGTACATTTAAACCTTGTACTTCATATTGGCCTACAGGATAATTTGTAGGTTGTCCAGTTTGGAATAAAAAGTTAGCGTTAAAAGTCCATTTTTTTGATAATTCGTAACTACCATTCAAAGAAATATCATGAGTTTTATCAAAAGGAGTGCTGTACCATTCACCTTGATTTATACCAGGTTCATTGGCATTTCTACCCAAAGTTTGTTGTTCTGATCTTGATAGGGTGTATGCTAACCAGCCTTTAAAATTCCCTTCGTTTTTCTTCAATAATACTTCTAAACCATAAGCTCTTGCTTGCCCATTTAAAATTACAGTTTCAATTTCGTTATTTGCAATTAAATCTGCACCATTAATATAATCTATTCTGTTTTGAATGTCTTTATAAAAAACTTCTGTTTCTAGTGTGTAATCTCCATTTTTAATAGATTTAAAATATCCTAAAGCATATTGATCTAACAGTTGAGGTTTTATAAATTTACCACTTGGTGCCCAAACGTCTAATGGAGTAGGAGAGGCTGTGTTAGAAAGCAAGTGTAAGTATTGTACCATTCTGTTATAACTCATTTTTATTGAAGTTTCATCATTTAATACATAAGAAAGTGATAATCTTGGTTCAAAATTATTAAAACTCGCTAAAACATCACTTCTACTAAAAGATTCTGTGCCAATAGCTTCTGCAGATTCGTACTTTTTGAATCTCTCATTGTAGATTACAGGATTATCGTTTTCGTAAACATTCAGTTCATCTTGACCTAAACGTGTAAAGTTGCTAAAACGAACTCCATATTGCAACGTTAATTTATCTGATACTTTTTGCTCGGCTTCTAAATATGCTGCAAATTCATTGGCATACTTATCAATTAGTTTTTCTGATTGTATACCAGAATCGTCTCTGTTTGGAATAATTTCACCAGGATTAAATTTGCTATAGATATTGTTTAAGCCATAACTTAATTTAAGTTTATCATTAATATAATGTTTAAAATCATATTTTAAATTAAAGTTTGTAATTCCAGAATCCCATTCAAAACCTACAAAATCTAAGGTTAAGCCATAAAAATAATCAGAATATATTAAGGATAAGTTAGAAAAAATTTTATCAGAAAAAAGATGATTCCATCTTAAATTTACAACAGTATTTCCATAATCATTAACAAAGTTTTCGCTTACACCAAATACATCTTTACCAAAATATGTTGATAAGAAAAGGTTGTTTTTATCATTAAAACGATAATTGATTTTACTGTTTAAATCGTAAAAATAAGCTTTATTATCATTGTCAAAAAGAGGTAAAAACAAATGCGTATAAGATGCTCTACCTGCAACAACAAAAGAACTTTTTTCTTTTTCAATTGGGCCTTCTGCTAATAATCTAGAAGAAACTAAACCAATTCCACCTGTAAAATTAAAGTCTTTACTATTTCCTTCTTTTTGATAAATGTCTAAAACAGATGATAATCT
>CAXBAC010000139.1:0-6652 GCA_963973485.1 uncultured Polaribacter sp.
ATAAATCTACAGCTGCTGTACCAAAAGTTTCTACATTTATACTTGTTGGCTCTGCAACTCCAATTGCATAAGAAACTTGTACTAAAACCTCTTTACAAACACCAGCAGCTACAAGATTTTTAGCAATATGTCTTGTTGCATATGCTCCAGATCTATCTACTTTACTTGGGTCTTTTCCAGAAAAAGCTCCACCACCATGTGCTCCTTTACCACCATAAGTATCTACTATTATTTTACGTCCTGTTAAACCAGTATCTCCATGAGGACCACCAATTACAAAAACTCCTGTTGGGTTAATGTGATACTTGATGTTATCCGTAAATAATTTTTGAATATGTTCTGGTAATTTTGCTACAACTCTAGGAATTAAAATTTCGATGATATCTTTTTTAATTTTTGCTAACATTATAGCATCATCTGCATCAAAATCGTCATGTTGAGTAGATATTACAATTGCATCAATTTTTTGAGGAATATTTTCATCAGAATATTCGATAGTTACTTGACTTTTTGCATCTGGTCTTAAATAAGTAATATCAGAGTTTTCTCTACGAATTTCAGCCAATTCTTTCAATAATCTATGTGATAATTCTAGCGCTAAAGGCATGTAATTTTCAGTTTCATCTGTTGCATAACCAAACATCATTCCTTGATCTCCTGCACCTTGTTCTTCAGGATTAGATCTATCAACTCCTTGATTAATATCTGGAGATTGTTCATGGATTGCAGATAGTACACCACAAGAATTACCATCAAACATATAAGCACTTTTTGTGTAACCAATTTTATTAATTACATCTCTAGCAATTTGTTGAACATCTAAATAAGTATCCGATTTTACTTCACCAGCTAAAATAACTTGTCCTGTTGTTACTAAAGTTTCACAGGCAACTTTGCTTTTAGCATCAAAAGCTAAAAAATTATCTATTAATGCATCAGATATTTGATCTGCAACTTTATCTGGGTGTCCTTCAGAAACACTTTCTGAGGTAAATAAATACGACATAATTTCTTTTTTTTGGGTTTCAAAAAAATAAAAAAGGATTGCAATTTTGCTAAAAGGAGTAGAGATTTACTGCTTTAGCATTTTGTTCTTTAAAAGAAGCTTTTTTGTAAAATTCTTTTAAAAAAGAGGTTGCAATCAGTTCAAATTTTTCCTCTAAATTCTGTTACAAAAATACGTTTTAATATTAAAATGCATCGTTTTTTTGTAATAATTATTTATGATAGTGGTATCAGTAGATCTACTTTTAGATTCTCTTCTTCATTTTTTTAATAATGTAAAGGATAATTTTAGAATTAAAAAAAGTTACTTTTTATTTGGATACTAATTTTTTCTGTTGCAATATTTGCACTCACAAAGTTCAATAACTTATTGAAATGTTATCAAGAAAGGTGGAGGGATTAGACCCAATGAAGCCTTAGCAACCCTTTGTAAAGCTAAAAACTATTTGGTTTTTATAAAGAAGGTGCTAAATTCTACCCTGTGCTGAACTCGTTTCAGTATCTCAAAAAAGAGATTGGATAGATAACAAAAACGAATATGCCAATTCTGGTATGTTCTATTTTTCTTAATAACATTTTTCTAGTAAACGCATCAAAAATTGATGTTTTTGGCTTTTGTTTTAATCAATTTATTAACTCAAAAAATAGAAAAATGAGTACACAAAAAATCGCAACAAACGTGTTGCATGCAGGTCATGATGTTAAAGCTAATGGAGGTACAAGAGCAGTGCCAATTTATCAAACAACATCTTATGTTTTTAATGATGCAACTCATGCTGCAAATTTATTTTCTTTACAAGAATTAGGGTTTATTTACACAAGGTTAAACAACCCAACAAATCAAATTTTACAAGAGCGTTTAGCAGCCATAGAAGGTGGTGTTGGAGCAGTGGTTTTTGCTTCTGGAACTGCAGCAATTTCAACTGGATTGTTAACTTTGTTAAAAGCTGGAGATCATATTGTAGCTTCAAGCAGTTTGTATGGAGGAACTTATAATTTACTAAGTGTAACATTACCAAGATTTGGTATTACAACCACCTTTGTAGATGCTTCAAATCCTGATAATTTTTCAGATGCAGTTCAACAAAATACGAGAGCTTTTTTTGTTGAATCTTTAGGAAATCCAAAATTAGACGTATTAGATTTAGAAGCAATTTCAGGGTATGCAAAAGTAGCAGAAGTTCCATTTATTGTGGATAATACTGTTGCAACTCCAGTGTTGTTAAATCCTATTAAATATGGTGCTGATATTGTAATCCATTCATTAACAAAATATATTGGAGGACAAGGAAACTCTTTAGGAGGTGCTATTATTGATGCTGGAACTTTTAATTGGGCAAATGGTAAATTTCCTGAATTTACAGAACCATCAGCAGGTTATCATGGTTTAAAATATTATGAAACTTTAGGAGCTGCATCATATACTTTCAAACTTATTTTGGAAGGTTTGCGAGATTTTGGTGGAGCTATAAGTCCAACAAATTCGTTTAATATTATTCAAGGATTAGAAACTTTACCAGTTAGAATAAAGCAACATTCAGAAAATGCATTGAAACTAGCTAAATGGTTAGAACAGCAAGAAGAAGTTGCTTGGGTAAATTATCCTGGTTTAGAAAATAGTAAGTACAAGGCTTTAGCAAAAAAATACCTTCCAAAAGGACAAAGTGGAATTGTAACATTTGGTGCAAAAGGAGGGTTTGAAGTAGCAAAAACAATTGCTAACGAAACTAAAATCTTTTCTTTATTGGCGAATATTGGAGATACAAAATCGCTAATAATTCATCCTGCAAGTACTACACATCAACAATTAAATGAAGAAGCTCAAATTAGTGCTGGAGTAACCCAAGATCTAATTCGATTATCTGTGGGAATAGAAGATATTGAAGATTTAAAGTTAGATTTAAAAGAGGCTTTTGCAAAAATTCCTCAGGAAACTTTAGTCTAATTATTGATTTTGGAAGCAGATTTACATCATATAAATATTGCAGATTTTACTACAGAAAGTGGTGCCTTATTTAAAACTATTCAATTGAGTTATCAAGTGTTTGGAAAAGAATTAGGCACTGCTCCAGTAGTGGTTATTAATCATGCATTAACAGGAAATAGTAATGTTGCAGGAAAAAATGGATGGTGGCAAGATATTGTTGGTGAAGAAAAATTGATAAATACAAATATTTATTCTGTACTGTCTTTTAATATTCCTGGAAATGGTTTTGATGGTCAAACATTAGAAAATTATAGAGATTTTATTGCCAGAGATATGGCTAATATTTTTTTAATAGGATTAAATCAATTGAAAATACAGCAATTATATGCATTAATAGGAGGCTCTTTAGGAGGAGGAATTGCTTGGGAAATGGTAGTAAAACATAATACATTAACAAAACATTTTATTCCTATTGCCACAGATTGGAAAGCCACAGATTGGTTAATTGCAAACTGCCAAATACAAGAACAACTTTTAGTAAACTCAAAAAAACCAGTACATGATGCAAGAATGCATGCCATGCTTTGTTATAGAAGCCCAGCATCTTTTAGAGTTAAATTTAATAGGTCAAAAAAAGAAAAAACAGAGATTTTTAATGTAGAAAGTTGGTTGTTACATCATGGAAAAAAATTACAAGACCGCTTTCAATTGGCTTCTTATAAATTGATGAATCAACTCCTAAAAACTATTGATGCTAGTAATAATGGCCGATTTTCTGAATCAGATTTTAGCGCAATTTCAGCAGCTATTCATATTGTGAGTGTAAATTCTGATTTATTTTTTACAGCAGAAGAAAATAGAGAAACCTATTCAACCTTATCAGCTTTAAAAGACAATGTGTTTTATTATGAAATAGATTCTGTACATGGGCATGATGCATTTTTAATAGAATACAATCAGTTAAGAAGATTTTTAAAATCAATTTTTTAAAAAAGAAATAAAATATTTAAGATGAATATAAAAAATAACAATAACGCATTGTTAACTCAAAATAAAGAATCAAAATCTTTAAAAAAAGAGTTGAGTAATGAATACAAAACAGTACATATTGCCATTTTTGGAAAAGGTTTGGTTGGTGGAACTTTAATCAATCAAATTATAGAAAATAAGTCCACTATTTTAGAAAGAAAAAAAATAGCATTACATGTTTTTGCAATCGTAAATACTAAAAAAGTTTTATTAACACTTGATAGTATTTCTAAAGATTGGGAAAGCAATTTATTAATAAGTAAAACTTATGTTAATGCAGTTGAAGAGGTAGTAGATTTTGCAAAAAAAAAAAAATTAGAAAACCTTATTGCTGTTGATAATACAGCAGATAAAAGATTTGTAGAAAACTATGAAACCCTTATTTCAGAAGGTTTCAATTTGGTTTCAAGCAATAAAATTGCCAACACATTATCTTTTGAATTTTATAAAAATATTAGAAGAAGCCTAAAAAAATACTCTAAACAATATTTGTATGAAACTAATGTTGGTGCAGGTTTGCCTTTAATTGATACCATACGTTTATTACATGATTCTGGAGAAAATATCACAAAAATAAAAGGAGTTTTTTCTGGGAGTTTAAGTTATTTATTCAATCAATTTTCTGCAAGTAAGCTTTCCTTTTCAGATGTATTAAATGAAGCAGTTGCTAAGGGATTAACAGAACCAGATCCAAGAGAAGATTTGGGAGGAAATGATGTTGCAAGAAAATTACTGATTTTAGCTAGAGAGTTAGATTTAGAAAATGAATTAGAAGATGTAGTTGTTCAGAATTTAATTCCAAAAAACTTAAGAGAAGGAACTGCTTCAGAATTTTTAAAAAAATTGGAGTTGCTAGATGAAGAATATCGAACCATAAAAGAAAATCAAAAACCAAACCATGTTTTAAGATATATTGGAGAATTAGGTGGAGATTTATTTCAACAAAAAGGAGATTTAAAAGTTAGCTTAGTTTCAGTTCCTCAAAATACACCTTTAGGTTCATTGCAAGGATCTGATGCTATTTTTGAAATCTTTACAGAATCTTATGGAGAACAGCCCATTGTAATTCAGGGAGCAGGAGCAGGAGCAAAGGTAACAGCTAGAGGTGTTTTTGGAGATATTTTAAGACTCGCAAAACACCGTTAAATTTTATCAAGTTGATATTAAAAGTAGTTGTGAAACTATAAGAGTGTCGTTTTTTATCACAAAAAAATAAAGTTATGCAAATAATTAAAATCGCTATTTTTGATGCATGTTATTAAAAAAACGTTTTCTATTCGTACTATTATTATGTTGTTTTCAGCTTATAGCTCAAGATCAAAATAAAGAAAAAACAAAATTTACTAATTTTTTAGCCAAGTCTTATTACAGTCTAAATTTTGGTGGTATTTTTTATCCTTTCTCAAATAATAATTTAAAAGATGGTTTTGCAACAGAAACCTTTAGTAAAAATTGGTTTTCAGGGAGATTGCTTTTAGGGCATAAAATAACAGACAATTTAGCAGTACAATTTGGTACAATGAGGCCAGCTTCTTGGTTTAAATATGATAATGTAAATAACATAGGTTATGATAGAAGTGTTTGGATAAATGCATGGTCTTTATCCTTAAAAAGAGATTTTAATATATCAGAAAAAGTATCACTCTATACAGAAGCTGGTATTGCAAATGTAACACGTGTTGGCTTTTCAATAAATGATGAAGTTATTTATGATGATGCACATTATGCGAGTTTAATTTATGGTTTTGGAGTACAATATTGGCTAAGTAAAAAATGGAGATTATCTGCAAACGGAACATTTTTGCCAAAGTCTAAAAAAGACAATCAGCCTTCTATTTCTCAAGCAACATTAGGTTTTGAGTACCATTTGCAACAAGTTGATGATGAAACTGCAGAAAAGTACGCTAATAACGATTATTTTTTTCCTAAAAATATTTTACAATTTAGCTATGGAGCAGGAGCTATAGGTTTTGGGGTAAATCAGTTTTTTGGAATGAGTTTACCTGTTGGTAATTTTGATAGTTTTGGCGTTCCAATTTTTTGGGTTGGAGATGTTAAAGCTAAACACGCATTATCGCTTACTTATCAAAGATTAATATACAGATCAGAAAAAATATTCTCTTTAGATTGGGGTGTAAGTGCTACTTATTTTCAATCTACAAAAGGCAAAACAGATGTATTTGCTTTTTCAATATTTCCAGTTTTACGTTTTTATTTGTGGAGAAAACCAACTTTTGATTTGTATACCAACTATTCTATAATTGGCCCTGCATATATATCAAAAAGTGATATTGATGGTTTTGAAACAGGGCCTAAAACCACCTTTCAAGATACTATGGGTTTTGGTGTTTTCTTTGGAGAAAAAAGAACTTATAATTTTGAGTTGCGCATTATGCATTATTCTAATGGCAATATATTTACAAGAAATGATGGAGTTGCTATTCCACTTCAATTCACTTTTGGCAAAACTTTTTAAATTCAGTTTCCTAACTTTGCAAAAAAAATAATTTCATGCAAGATGTAAACTTGAAAATTACTGATAGAAATGGAGTTACACATAAAGTTGTAGCACCTACAGATATGGCTATGAATTTAATGGAGGTTGTTCGGTCTTTTGAACTAGCAGAAGAAGGTACTATTGGTATTTGTGGAGGTATGGCTATGTGTGCTTCTTGCCAGTGTTATGTAAAA
>CAXBAC010000140.1:0-6636 GCA_963973485.1 uncultured Polaribacter sp.
GTATGGGATTAGGTGTTGGTATCGTAGTAATTCTTATTAAAAGTTTTCAAAACTCACACTTTCTTCATATTGAAGACAAAAGTGATGGAAAGCACAGAATAAAAATGACCTTAGCAGAACAAGTTACTTTTTTTAACAAAGGTGCAATTTTAAATGAATTAGATAGATTGCCTAAAGAAACATACTTAGAGTTAGACGTTAGGAAAACAAGTTATTTAGACAACGATATTATAGAAATATTAGAAGATTTTGCTTTTAAAGCAAAAGAAAGAAATATAGATATTAAAATTATCTCAGAAAGAGGAATTGTAGAAAACCCAGATAGTTTTATAGAATTTTTTAAATTAGAAAAAAAATCATAATAAATACCATGAGAAATACAGCCATAAATAAAGAAACACAAGAAAACTTAACTCCTAATAATGTTTTACAAGAATTATTAGAAGGTAACAAACGTTTTACAGACAATAGCTTAGCTGAGGTTGCACATTTAGATTTGGTGTCGCAAACTACAACAGGTCAATATCCAAAAGCAGTAGTATTATCTTGTATAGATTCTAGAGTACCAGTAGAACAAGTTTTTGACCAAGCAATTGGTGATGTTTTTGTAGCTAGAGTTGCAGGAAATTTTGAAAATGAAGACATTTTAGGTAGTTTAGAGTACTCGTGTGCAGTTGCTGGTAGTAAATTAGTTTTTGTACTTGGCCACGAAAGCTGTGGTGCTGTAAAAGCTGCTTGCGATGATGTTAAGTTGGGTAACATTACCCATTTATTATCTAATATAATGCCAGCTGTTAAAAAATCAGCCAAAGAAGTTGATGGAGATAAAAGCTCTGCAAACCCTAACTTTGTTGCTAAAACTGTAGAAAATAACGTGCTTTTAACTATAGATAGAATTCGTGAAAGAAGTGAAATTTTAGCAGATTTAGAAAATATTGGTAAAATTAAAATTGTAGGTGGTGTGTACTCTTTACAAACAGGTAAAGTAACCATGCTTTAACAAGCAATTTTTTACTAAAAAGATAAAAGCTGAGCAGTATGTTCAGCTTTTTTTTTATGAATTAAAATTAGTTATTTATAAATTGTAAAGATGAGTTTTCATCATCTAAAATAGCAGGAAATAAAGTTGGGATAATAGATTTTATAGGTTGATAAAACACAGAGTTATCCAACATTTCTTTTTCTACAAACGGAATCGTTTTATTAAACTTATCAAAAAGTAAAATAATAATACTTAAGAGAACAGCCCATTTTAAAGCCCCAAAAATTGCTCCTAAAATTTTATTTAATAAACCTAAAGCAGTAATATCTGCTAACTTGGTTAACAGTTTTCCTACAAACACAACAGCCAAAACAACACCCAAAAAAGTAACTGCAAAAGCCACAATTCTATTCGTTTGATGAGACCAACCTAAAACCGAGCTTGTTAAAAAATTTTCTGCATAATAAGAAAAGTGAATGGCACAAAAAACACCAGCAACAATTGCCACTAAAGAAGCAACAGCATCAAAAAGCCCTTTTAAAAAACCTCTTACAGCAGCAAAAAGTAATATTACTAAAATTATTATATCAATAACATTCATGATGTTTAATTTCTGTAAATCTACATTTAATTTCATCAAATTAAAAATGGGCATTGTATCTTTACACTTTACTATTTTTTATGACAAAAGAGAATAATTTAAAAGAAAAATGGAATCTTTTGGTTACGAAATTAACCGAAGATTTTTCTGACGGTGACCCTTTAAATGTAGATGGAATTATTTATTTAATTGGTGTCCAAGAATTGGGGCAAGGTCATAGAACTTTTAAAAAAGACGAAAAAATGAATCTTATGCATATTGCCATATGCAAACTTTTAGAACCTTATGGCTATTATGAATTTGATTATTTTGATGAAGATGGTTGGCCACACTATAAAATATTAACAGACTTACCCAACCTAAAACCAGGTGAACAAACTGTTTTAATGAAAGAGGCTATTGTTGCTTATTTTGAAGGTTTAGAGTATTTTTAGAATTTAAGTTACACTCATTTTTCGAATAAGAATTGCAAACATTTTTGGGAACCATCGTTTTACGTAAACACCCAATTTTTCTTTTGCTCCAGAAATATAGACTTCTTGTTTTTTATGTAGAATAGCTTTTGCCATCAATTTTGCAAAACGTTCTGGCTGAATGCCTTTTGCAGTAGCATCATCCATTTTATTTTGTGCAGAGCCATCACCAGTTAATGCATTTCTAGAAATATTTGTAGTTACAAAACCAGGACAAACTATAGTTACTGCAATATTATCTTTATAATGTTCTGCTCGTAAACTATCATAAAAACCATGTAAAGCATGTTTACTTGCAGCATAACTAGATCTTAAAGAAGTACCAATTTTACCAACAATACTAGAAGTAATTACAAGTTGACCACATTTATTTTTGATAAAGTGTGGTAAAATCGCTTTAGATAAAGCAACATTTCCTAAATAATTAATATCCATAATGCGCTTATCAACAGTAATAGAGGTATCAATTAAAAGAGAACGTTGACTAATTCCTCCATTATTTATCAAAATATCAATTTTACCAAAAGCAGCAATTGCTTTAATAGCTTTATCTTTTAAGTTATTATAATCTTCTAAATCTAATGCTACAATTTTAACATTATTGGTGTTTTTACATTGCTTCTTCACCAATTCTAAATCTGCTTCTTTTCTAGAAGATAATATTAGTTTAGCATTTTGGTTTGATAGTTCTAAAGCCAAAGCTTTCCCTATTCCAGAAGAAGCACCAGTTATCCATATTATTTTATCAGAAAAAGACATCTTTACTTATTTTAACGTTACAATATACCCATTTTAATAGAGAAATAGTATTTTTGGTATACTTCTTGGAAAAGAAATATACAAAGAAAAATAGCTTTAAGATGATTAAAAAAATACTACCACTTTTATTATTTGCATCAACAATTATTGTTGCACAAAATTCTGTAATAGGAGTTATGAGCCCAAAATTAGAGAGTGATTGGGTAATATTGTATAAAATAGAAGGTACCAAGCAAGTGTTTGTAAATAACACAAAAATTAAAACAGATACCATTTTTGTTGGTGGTAAAAAAGAAATTGCAGGTAGTTTTGAAATTCAGTTACCATCCTCTGCAAAGCCTGGTGCTTATAGAGCTACTTACAGATTAGAAGGTGCTGGGTTTGTAGATTTTTTCTATAACAAACAAGATGTATCTTTTATTTTTAATCCAGATTATCCTCAAGAAACCATTGCATTTTCAGATTCATCAGAAAATAAATTTTACAAAAATTACATTAATGCTATTACTGAAGTTCAGCAAAACCTGGATTCTATTCAGGTTGCTGCCTTGCAAAACCCAGATCTACAATTAAGTGAACAATATAAAAAAGCCTATAATACTGTAAATAAAGTGCAGCAAGATTATAATGTTAAAGCTAAAGATTTGTTTGTTGCTCCATTTGTTAAAGCGAGTGCAAGAACAAATCCATCAGAGATTTTAACTAATGTAAATGCATATCTATCACATATTAAAAATACTTTTTTTGATAAACTCGATTTTACAAATAAAGCTTTAGTTAACTCCTCTTTTTTAACCAATAGAATTTTAGATTATGTGTTTTATATTAACTATTCAGATGATCTAGAAAAACAACAAGAACTATACAAGTCTTCTGTAAACACAGTGCTTTCTAAAATTAAAAGCCCAACATATAAAAGAGATATTATTGAGTTTTTAGTAGAACAATTTGAGGCTTCTAAAAATTTAGAATTGATAGATTTTCTTTTTGATAATCATTATAATAAACTTCCAATAAACATTCAGAACACAAAATTTAAAACTGATAAACTTGCTCTTTTTGCTGCTGAGGTTGGTAGAGTTGCTCCAGATTTTTCTTGGACAGAAAAAGGCAATTCAATTAAGCTTTCTACTTTAAATGATGCAGAACATTATGTGTTGGTTTTTTGGAGTACAGGTTGCTCTCATTGTCTAAGAGAAATTCCGCAATTATATACCTATATGAAAACCAAGCCAAACATGAAAGTGGTTGCTTTTGCATTAGAAAACGACGCTTATGTTTGGGAAACTTATAAAAAAGCAAATCTAAAAGGTTGGCACAATGTTTTAGGTTTAAATAAGTGGGAAAACACAACAGCAAGAACGTATCAAATTAATGCAACTCCTTCTTATTTTATTTTAGATAAAAACAAGAAAATTATAGCAAAACCTAATGAAATTGAAGATGTAAAAGCGTTTATCGAAAAGATGTAATTTATTTAAAAATGTAGAAAAGCATCTTCTAAATGCTCAATTTTTGTTTCTTTTTGATTTGTAATAATTGCAATAATATCAAAACGAACCTCAACATCTAAATCATTTTCAATTACATAATTATCAATAGCAGAAAGTAAGAGTTTTATTTTCTTCGGATTTACAAACTCTTCTGGGTTTCCAAAATAAGCAGAAGTTCTTGTTTTAACTTCTATAGCTGCTAAAACTTCTCCTTTTTGAGCTATGATGTCTACTTCTGCTTTTAAGTATCTGTAGTTTTTTTCAAGGATCTTGTACTTGTTTTTTTGTAAAAAATCGATGGCCAATTGCTCTCCTTTTTTCCCTAAATCATTGTGTTCTGCCATTTGATTTAATTAAAACTAAAGTTTATTAGATTACTTTTTTCATCAACTTTTATAGAAAGATTTGTTCCAAAAATTAAAGCTCTATTATCTGCTTCATGACCTGCAGGAAAATCAAATATAACAGGAATATCATTTGGTATTGCATCTAAAATAAGTTGTTCAATAGAGCTTCCCCATTTTGTTGTATTTTTTTTGATGAGACTCATATCACCAATAACAACAGCATTAACATTTTTAAAATAGTTGGCTCTTTTTAAACTTTGTAACATTCTGTCTATAGAATATTTATACTCGCCAATTTCTTCTATAAATAAAATTTTATTTTCTGTATCAAGTTGACTTTTTGAACCCAACATAGAGGCTAGAATTGCTAAATTTCCTCCAATGATTTGCCCTTCAATTTTTTCCTCATTAAGCAAACGATTGTATTTTGATGAAGGAATAATGTACTCCAAATTTTCACCAAAAAGTGCTTTTTTAAAAGTAGCAATGGTTTCTGTAATTTCTTCAGGATTTTCCTCTAAACTTGTTGCCATCATTCCATGAATAGTTTCTATACCTAAATTATGAATATGGTTATGAAAAGCAGTAATATCAGAATAGCCAATAATCCATTTTGGTTGATTGAGAAAACTTGTAAAATCTAATTTGTCTAAAATTCTAACAGAGCCATAACCACCTCTTGCTGCCCAAATTGCTTTTACACTTTTATCATTTAAAACTTGTTGAAAATCAGCTGTTCTTTCATCATCAGAACCTGCAAAATGGTTTCCATTATTGTAAATATTTTTTCCTAGTACCACATGTAACCCCCAACTTTCTGCTAGTTTTTTTGCTTTTTCAATAGTAGCTTGTCTATTTTTTAAAATTCCAGCAGGTGCAACAATAGCAATGGTATCTCCAATTTTTAAATACGAAGGTTTTAATAAACTTTCTTGAGCAAAAAAAACTGAGTTTGAAAAAGTTAAAAGTGTAATAATAAGTATAAATTTCTTCAAAATAAATTTGGGTTCTAAGTTTTAATAATTAAATATCTTACAGAAGTAAATGTATCTATTTTCAATCGGTTTAAAAAATTCCTTTTCGTACTTTTGTCACTACAAAAATAATTCCAAAAATTTAAGAGAAACCTTATGAGTGCTCCAAAAAGATATACAATTACAGCAGCTTTACCCTATACAAATGGGCCAATTCATATTGGTCATTTAGCAGGGGTTTATGTACCTGCAGATATTTATGCACGTTATTTACGTTTAAAAGGTAAAGATGTAGCCTATATTTCTGGTTCAGATGAACATGGTGTAGCCATACCTATGAGAGCCAAAAAAGAAGGTGTTTCTCCTCAAGATATTATTGATAAATACCATACTATTATTAAAAAATCTTTTGAAGATTTTGGAATTTCTTTTGATAATTACTCAAGAACATCAGCAGAAATTCATCATAAAACAGCTTCAGATTTTTTTATCAAAATGTATAATGATGGTAATTTTATTGAAGAGGTTTCAGAACAGTTGTATGATGCTGAAGCAGATCAGTTTTTAGCAGACAGATTCATTGTTGGAACTTGCCCAAAATGTGGTTTCGAAGAAAGTTATGGAGATCAATGTGAAAGTTGTGGTACAAGTCATAATGCTACAGATTTAATCAACCCAAAATCTGCAATTACAGGTAATGTCCCTACAGTTAAAGAAACCAAACATTGGTTTTTACCTTTAGATAAACACGAATCTTTTTTACGTGAATGGATTTTAGAAGGGCATAAAAATGATTGGAAACCCAATGTTTATGGCCAAGTAAAAAGTTGGGTAGATGATGGTTTAAGACCAAGAGCTGTAACCAGAGATTTAGATTGGGGAATTCCTGTACCTGTAGAAAACGCAGAAGGCAAAGTGTTGTATGTTTGGTTTGATGCTCCTATTGGTTACCTTTCATCAACTAAAGAATGGGCAGCTAGAGAAGGTAAAAATTGGGAAGATTACTG
>CAXBAC010000141.1:0-6603 GCA_963973485.1 uncultured Polaribacter sp.
GAATTTTGAATTTTTAACTTTGGTGTTTGCTGCGTAACTTTTTATAAATTTAGCAGAGGTTTCATCAGTATAAAAAGCATCATACTCTAATTCTCGAAGCAAACCATGCTGATCTTGAATAGCTTCTCCTTTTTTGGTTTGCATTCTATAATTATTTTTAGAAGTTGGCCCAATTACAGGAAACATTTCATCATCAGATCTTCGCCAACCTTTGCTGCCTTTTTGATGAATATACTCGTTTTCATCGACTATAAAACTTATCAATTCTCCTTTTTCAATTTGTACTTTACTATTGTTATTTTCTAAAACAATTATCGATTTCATGTCTGCTAAATTTTAGTAAAAATAATACAAAATGGATTTATTTTGTTAGGTAAATGAAAAGAGTTTTTCGTAACTTGCTACTCTTATTTTAAATATTAATATTAGCAAGATTTATGGCAGTAGATAAAGAAAAAGCAGCAAAACTAAAAGCATTACAACTTACTCTAGATAAGTTAGATAAAACGTATGGAAAAGGTTCTGTAATGAAATTAGGAGATGTAGTAACAGAAGATGTAGATGCGATTTCTTCTGGCTCTTTAGGGTTAGATTTAGCCTTAGGAGTAGGTGGTTATCCAAGAGGTAGAGTTATTGAAATTTATGGGCCAGAATCTTCAGGTAAAACAACATTAACCATTCATGCAATTGCAGAAGCGCAAAAAGCTGGTGGTATTGCAGCATTTATTGATGCAGAACACGCATTCGATAAATTTTATGCAGAAAATTTAGGTGTAGATATCGATAATTTAATTATTTCTCAGCCAGATCATGGAGAGCAAGCCTTAGAAATTGCAGACAACTTAATTCGTTCTGGAGCAATAGATATTGTAGTTATTGACTCAGTTGCAGCATTAACTCCAAAATCTGAAATTGAAGGTGAAATGGGTGACTCTAAAATGGGTCTTCATGCACGTTTAATGTCTCAAGCATTACGTAAATTAACAGGTACTATTTCTAAAACAAACTGTACAGTTATTTTTATCAACCAATTACGTGAAAAAATTGGGGTTATGTTTGGGAATCCTGAAACTACAACAGGTGGTAATGCCTTAAAGTTTTATGCTTCTGTACGTTTAGATATTCGTAGAAGAACGCAAATTAAAGATGGTGATAGAGTTATTGGTAACAGTACTAAAGTAAAAATTGTTAAAAATAAAGTAGCACCACCTTTTCAAATTGCAGAATTTGATATTATGTATGGGCAAGGAATATCTAAAGTTGGAGAAATTTTAGATATTGGTGTAGAATTAGGTATTGTTAAGAAAAGCGGATCTTGGTTTAGTTATGGTGAAACCAAACTTGGGCAAGGTAGAGATGCTGTAAAAGGCCTTATAAAAGATAATCCAGAATTAATGGAGGAGTTAGAAAAGAAAATAAAAGATGCTATTGAAAATCAAGAATAAATTTATTTAAAAGTTCTAACATTATAAAACTGCTGTAGAAATAATCAATCTATAGCAGTTTTTTTAGTTCACATATGATACAAATTACAGACACCATTTCTTTAAAACCAATTGCATCTAGAGATTGTGAAACTCTTTTTAAGTTGATGCAAGAAATCTATCCACCTGCTTACAGTAATTTCTGGACAGATGCTGGCAGCTGGTATGTAAATTCACAATATTCTGAAACCAATATTTTAAAAGAATTAAACAACACAAAAGCTGCGTATTATTTTGTGCTTTACAATGATGAAATTATTGGAAATTTTAGATTTATATGGAATGAAAATTTAGCAGGTTTAGCTTTTGAAAAACAAGTGAAGTTGCATAGGCTATACCTTCATCAAAAAACACAAGGAAAAGGTATAGGCAAAAGTTTACTTGCTTGGCTTACTCAAAAAGCAAAAATAAAGAAGTATGAGGTAATTTGGTTAGATGCTATGAATGAACAACCTCAAGCCTTTGAATTTTATAAAAAATTGGGCTATAAGTATCACTCTTACACATTACTGCCTTTTGAGTTGATGCATAATGAAGTGAGAAAAATGAGTCAGTTGTACAAGGTTATTTCTTAAATTCCTTTACTCATTAGAAAGCACTTTAACCAACCATAAAATTAAATAAGCACCAATTCCAAAACCTGCTAACAATACAGATAGCACAAATAAAATTCTAATATTTTTTGCTGTAAATTGGGTTTTTGTACTTAACCATTCGCAAACTCCTAAAATCATATTATTCTATTTTAAATTAACTTTGTTGTTTATAAGGTGGTATTTGTATCACCAATTGCTCAATTTTTTCTACAATTTCAGTCCTACTTTTAGAAGTAAACTCATAATACAAATTATCCCAATCACCATCAAAATCAACAGCATTGGTTTTTGGGTTTATTACTTTTGTTAAATTGATTACACGCAAATAAAAATGTCCATTTACATCATTTTCTGGTCTAAAATCTAAATTTATAGCCCTCATTAATTGTTCATTATGTAGATGTAATAAAGAGCTAGCATCTAAATATGTCATAGTCTTTTCATTAGGATCAACCTCATAGAAAAGATTCCACTCAATAGTCCATCCTGCAGAAATTCGTAAAGGTTGAATTTTAGCCACTTTTTTCTAAACTCCTGTACTTCCAAATCCTCCTGAACCACGTTCGGTTTCATCTAAAATATCAACTTCTTTCCAGTTTATACGTTCGTGTTTTGCAATAACCAATTGCGCAATACGTTCACCATCATTTATTACAAAATTTTCGTTAGATAAGTTTACTAAAATTACTCCAATTTCTCCTCTATAATCTGCATCTACAGTACCTGGGCTGTTTAAAACTGTAATTCCTTTTTTAGCAGCCAAACCACTTCTAGGTCTAACTTGTGCTTCAAAACCAACAGGTAAAGCTATAAATAAACCTGTTTTAACAATGGCTCTTTCTAAAGGTTTTAAAGTAATTTCTGTATCTATGTTTGCTCTTAAATCCATGCCTGCTGCACCTGTTGTTTCATAAGATGGAGTAGCGTGTTTCGATTTGTTGATAATTTGTACGTTCATAACTTATAGTTGATATAAAAATGTAATAGTTTCTAAAAATTCTGCTTTCCAAAAAGACTCTGTATGTTTTCCTTCCTCAACAATTTTAGTTTTAATGTTTTTGGCTGGGAAACCTTTTTCTACTAACAGTTTTGCCATATTTTCAGTATCAGGAACCATAGTGTCTCCTTCTTTTCCACCTACTAAAAAATAAAGTTTGGTGTTTTGTTGATTTCCATTTTCTTTTGCGAAATCAATTACAGCATCAGAAAACCAAAAAGAAGTAGAAAGTGCGCCTATTTTTCCAAAAACATCAGGATGTTTTAAACCTCCATAAAATGAAATTAGGCCTCCTAAAGAACTTCCAATTATAGCAGTTTCTTTAGCTTCAGGTTTTGTTCTATAATTAGCATCTATGTATGGTTTTAATTCATTTGCTAAAAAATCGATATAAATAGCTCCTTTTCCTCCACCATATTTTTCGTTTTTCCAAGGGGTATATTCTTCAATTCTCTTTTCACCTCCATTTTCTACGCCAACCACAATAAAACTTTTTCCAGTTTCTTTAAATAGTTGGTTAAGTGTTTCATCAACACCCCATTCACCTACAAAAGAAGTTTTATCATCAAATAAATTTTGAGCATCATGCATGTAAATTACAGGATATGACTTTTCAGAATTGTTATAATCTAAAGGTAAATACACCCAAACTTTGTGAGAAATAGTATTTAAACCGTCAATAACAAACTCTTTATTCAAAATAGAAACGTTACTCGATTTTGTAGATAATTGCTCTTCTGTTTCTGCTTCTTTCTGTTGATTCTTCTGTGATTCTTTTTCCGTTTTTTTACACGCAAAAAGTAAGCATAGAAAAGAAAATATAATGATTATTATGTTTTTCATATTGGCTAGACGTTTCAACAAATATAATAAATGAGATAGGCTTTCTTTTATAAGTTAATAGTTTTCTTATTTTTGACGCTCAAATTAAGAAGAATGAAAAACAATCAAAATATAGCTGTTATTGGAGGTGGAAGTTGGGCTACTGCTATTGTTAAAATGTTGACAGAAAATTTAGAGTCTATAGGCTGGTATATGAGAAATAAACATGCGATTGCTCATATAAATGAAAACAACCATAACCCAAAATATTTATCATCTGCAGAGTTAGATGCAAACATTTTAGACCTTTCTAACGATATTAATTACATAGTTGAAAAATATGATATTTTAATATTTGCTATACCCTCAGCTTTTTTAACAAGCGAGTTAAAGAAACTTACAGCATCTTTAGATCATAAAATTTTATTTTCTGCAATTAAGGGTATTGTACCAGAAACAGGACTAATTATTGGAGAACATTTCAATCAAAAATATAACATTCCCTTAGAAAATATAGGCGTAATTACTGGACCCTGTCATGCAGAAGAAGTTGCTATGGAACGTTTATCTTACCTAACCATTGCTTGTATAGATGAAGAAAAAGCAAATAAAATGGCACATTCCTTAGAAAGCTGGTACATTAAAGTAAAAACTTCTGATGATATTATTGGTACAGAATATGCAGCCATGTTAAAAAACATTTATGCTGTAGCTGCTGGTATTGCTCATGGTTTAGGGTTTGGAGATAATTTTCAATCGGTATTAATGAGTAACGCAATTCGTGAAATGAAACGTTTTATTAAAAAAGTACATAAAATGAAGCGTAATATTAATAATTCTGCATATTTGGGTGATTTGTTAGTTACTGGCTACTCAACTTTTAGTAGGAATAGAATGTTTGGTAACATGATTGGTAAAGGATATACTGTAAGGTCTGCACAACATGAAATGAGTATGATTGCAGAAGGCTATTATGCTACCAAAAGTGCCTACCAAATTAAAGAAGAAAATGGTGTCAAAAGCTTTAATATAGATGGAACAAAATATAGTTTTTGAAATTTTATACAACCATAAAAATCCTAAAAAAGAATTTTTAAAACTGACAGATAAGTTGGATTAATTGTTTAATTTTGAACATTATTGTAATATATTAAACAAGTGTTATGAAAACAATTCAAGAAGTTGTTGAAAGTACCATAAGAAAAACGCCTTTTATAGAAGAAGCATTGCATGAAAAGTTGATAAACGTTTCTTCTTTAGCTCGTATTATTTTACCAGAAGTTTCTGCTACATTAAAAAAGCAAGTTAAAGTAGGTGCAGTAATGATGGCCATTAACAGGCTTTCTCCTGCAAGTGAATTGCGTATTCGAAAGAATATAAAAAGGTTGGCTTTAGATTTAGGTGATGTTATTGTACGCTCTGATTTGTGTGATTTTACTTTTAAAAACACCACCTCTTTATTGAAAGAAATTGCTAAGGTTTTAATGAAATCATCAGAAAGTTCTGATTATTTTTTAACAGTTTCTCAAGGAATTTTCGAAACTAACATTGTTACAAGTAAAAATTTAAGACCTTTTGTAGAAGAGATTTTCGAGCATGAAACTTTAACAAATAACATGCTTGATTTGGCTTCTATCACCATAAAACTTCCTCAAGAGAACTTAGAACAATCAGGTATTTATTACTTTATATTAAAACAATTGGCTTGGGCAGATATTTCTTTACAAGAAATAATTTCTACAACAAACGAAATGACAATTGTTGTAAAAGAAGAAGACATCAATCAAACATTTGCTATTTTAATGGATATGAAATTAAACTAATTCATGGCAAAGCAAGATCCTTATGCAGCACTTAGAATAAGAGAATTCAACATTTTTTTATTTGTAAGATTTCTTTTAGTTTTTGGGTGGTCTATGCAATTTATTGTTATTGAATGGCAAGTTTATTCAATAACAAAAGATCCTTTATCATTGGGTATTATTGGCTTAATGGAAATTATTCCTGCCTTTTCTATGGCTTTATTTGCGGGTCATATTGTAGACCAAAAAGAAAAAAGAAACCTACTAGCACTGTGTACAGCAGCTTTTTCTTTAATTAGTTTAGGACTTTATTTTTTAACTACGGAATCAGTTACACAAAGTTGGGAAACTAACTCTGTTTTGTATTGTATTTATGGTTTGGTATTCTTTGGCGGCTTTTTACGATCTTTTTTTGGGCCAACTATTTTTTCGTTAGTGGCTTTATTGGTACCAAAAAAAATATATCATAATGCTGCAACTTGGAGCACAAGTACTTGGAAAACAGCCTCTGTAACAGGTGCACTTTGTGGAGGTTTTTTTATTAGTTGGATAGATGTTGATAACACATTATTATTGGTTTTTATACTTGTAATTCTATCTTTAATTTTTACTTTTTTAATTAAAAAGAAACCTATTTTAAATAAAAAAATAGGAGAACCAATTACAGAAAGCTTAAAAGCAGGGGTAAAATTTGTGTTTAGCAATAAAGCAGTTTTAGGAGCTTTGAGTTTAGATATGATTGCTGTATTATTTGGAGGTACAGTTGCTATTCTTTCAGTTTTTGCGCAAGATATTTTAAAAGTAGGTCCAGAAGGTTTTGGCTTGTTAAATGCCTCAATTTCTATTGGTAGTATTGTAACTATGTTGTTAACAACTTACATTCCTATCAACAAAAATACAGG
>CAXBAC010000142.1:0-6562 GCA_963973485.1 uncultured Polaribacter sp.
CTTGTAGAAATGATAGAATCGAACTATCTAAAATTATTAAACCTTATTCCAAAATCTCCCTGAACTTTTTTCGCTATTTCCGTTAGCGGGTGCAAATATATAAACTATTTTTATTCTGACAATAAAAAAATATTTTTTTTTATTTTTATTTAAACACCTAATAAAAGAACTTATCTTTCCAAAAAAAATCGGACTGCAAAGATACTATTCTTTTTATTTACAATCCTAATAAAATTGACAAAAAAATTTAAACTTTTTCTAACACCAATCCTAATAGAAATCTCAACAAAAACACTAAATCAATGAACTAAATTAACCAACCATATTTCCGTTAGCGGGTGCAAATATACAACTCATTTTTAATCTCACAACTCTTTAACAATAAAAAATTAAAGCTTTTTTGAAATAAAAACATAAAAACCTACAAACATGAAACTTACATCATCAAAAAAAATAAAAAAAATACTACAAGTGTGAAAGAATGATTAAATCAATTGTTAAAAGAGCTACATCTATATGAATCTATAATGACTAATTTTGGTTTCGTTTTTGTTTTCTTTTCATTTTTGAGAACATCTCTTTATATTTTTCTACGTTAATTTCTGCTTTATTATCAATAATTATTTTTTGAAAGTCGAAATTAAGTTTTGTATTCTGCTCTTTTAATAGCCCGTTTTGGAAAGCTCGTTGCAAAACATCTTCAATTAAATAATCTTCATTTTCAAGTTCAGGATGATATTCTTCTTTTAGAGAGAGCGTAAATAAGTTTGCAGTTGTGTTATACCAAAATGCTTTCCAGCCACTTCGTAATCCTTTTATATTGTTGAAAGCGGTTTGCCCTGTTTGACGATGAATTAATTTTATCAATATTCGACCTTCTGTTTTAGTCATTTTTTTAATTTGATCTGTAAATTCGCCCTCAATGTATTTTTGAACAAGTCGTGTGTATTTTCGTCTTTTACTTTTAGATTCTATTCTTTCTAATCGTGCATTTAGCGTATCTAACCTTTCTGATGCTAATTTTGCATAAGGATATGCTTTGAATACTTTTCTACGAAACCATAAGTAATAACGAATATCGTCCTTTGACTTAAATTTATGTTTGGGTAGCAACGTAATTTCGTTAAGTTTGATAGTAATACTATCTCCAGGTTTTACTAAAATATAATCATCTAAATTATGAGGTAAAGAATCTAAAACTTCTTTTTTTTGAGAAAAAGAAATTATAGAAAATAGACCTATATATATGTAAAGTATTTTTTTCAAATTTTTAAGGGTTCTTGATGCTGAATTTCTAACAATGAAATTAAACTCGAACTCATTATTAATAACAAAAAGGTTGCCAAAATTGTTTTAGCTTATTTTATCTATAAAATCTTGTTCAGAAATAATTTTGATTCCTAAATCTTTTGCCTTTGTTAGTTTTGCAGGCCCCATATTATCACCAGCAACTATATAATTTGTTTTTTTTGAGATGGATGAGCTTACTTTGCCTCCATTATCTTCTATAGCTTTTTTCAGTTCGTTTCTACTAATTTGATGAAAAACACCAGAAACTACAAATATTTGTCCTTTTAATTTATCAGTCTGATTTTCTAAACTTTCTGCAGAAACCTGCAGCTGAACACCAACTTCTTTTAAACGATTGATGAGATTTCTATTTTCTTCATTTTCTGAAAATTCAATTATGCTTTGTGCAATTCTATCTCCTATTTCATCTACATTTATTAGTACTTCAAAAGTTGCTTGCATTAAATTATCAATAGATTTAAAATGTTTTGCCAACTTTTTAGCAACAGTTTCACCCACAAAACGAATTCCAAGTGCAAAAAGTACTTTTTCGAAAGGAATTTCTTTTGATTTTTCTATTCCCTCTATCATATTTTGAGCAGATTTTTCTGCCATTCTTTCTAGCGGAATTATTTGCTCAACTTTTAAATCGTATAAATCTGCGTAATTTTTAATTAATCCTTCTTTTCTCAATAAATCTACTGTTTCACCTCCTAAACCATCAATATCCATTGCTTTTCTAGAAATAAAATGCTTTATTCTTCCAGTAATTTGTGGGGCACAGCCAAATTCGTTTGGACAATAGTGTTTTGCATCACCCTCTGTTCTTATTAATGCTGTATTACATTCAGGGCAATTTGTTGCGTAAATTGTTGGAGTAGAACTTTTTGGTCTTTTTGAAAAATCTACACCTATAATTTTAGGAATAATTTCTCCACCTTTTTCTACAAAAACAGTATCATTTATTCTAATATCTAACTTTTCAATTTGATCTGCATTGTGCAAAGATGCTCTTTTAACAGTTGTACCTGCCAATTGCACTGGATCTAAATTGGCAACTGGAGTAATTGCACCTGTTCTACCAACTTGATATGTAATTTCGTTTAGTAAGGTAGCTTCTTGTTCTGCTTTAAACTTATAAGCAATAGCCCATCTTGGAGCTTTAGAGGTATAGCCCAACTCTTCTTGCTGCTGCAAATTATTTACTTTAATAACGATACCATCTGTTTCATATGGTAAATCTTGTCTTTTAGTATCCCAAAGATTAACAAATTCAAAAACTTCATCAATAGAATTTACAAGTTTTATGGTTTTAGGAACTTTAAAACCGACTTTTCTTGCTTGTTCTAAACTTTCAAAATGGGTTTTGTATTTACGCTCTTCTGTAACTACTTGATACAACAAACAGTCTAAAGGTCTTTTTGCAACTTCTGCACTGTCTTGTAATTTTAAACTCCCACTTGCTGTATTTCTTGGGTTTCTGTATTCTTCTTCTCCATTCGCAACTCTTTCTTGGTTCATTTTGTTAAAACCATCTAAAGGTAAAATTATTTCTCCTCTCATTTCAAAGTTACTTACAAAGCCGTCTTGAATACTTAAAGGAATGGATAAAATGGTTTTTATATTATTAGTTACTTCATCTCCTTGAAAACCATCACCTCTAGTTACTGCTTTTATAAACTGACCATTTTCATAAGTTAGGTTAATAGATGCACCATCGTATTTTAGTTCGCAAGTGTATGAAATTTCTGTAGTCCCTAATATTTTTTGAATTCGTTTTTCCCAGTCTAACAGATCATCCTTAGAATAAGAATTATCTAAAGAATACATTCTGTTTTTATGAACTACAGTATTAAAGTTTTTGGTGATAGTACCTCCTACTCTTTGCGTTGGTGAATTTGCATCGAAAAAAAGAGGATTCTCCTGCTCCAACTTTTCTAACTCCTTTAACTTAATATCAAATTCAAAATCAGAAATGGTAGCATTATCTAAAACATAGTAATTGTAATTGTGTCTATTTAGTTCGTTACGTAATTCTATGATTCTTTCTTGAACATTCATATTAATAAAACTTTGTTTACGGAGTTTTTAACTGTATATTTCTATAAATCTAAAATGATAAAGAAATGAAATACGCTATAAAAATACATAAATTTTCTACAGTTGACGACCTAGATAATGCATGGAATTTAGAAGATTTTAAAGTGCTTTTAGAGCGTTTTGAATTACCTAATGTAGAAAGTACTGATTTAAAAGAAGTAAGGGAATTGCTTTTTATGGCAATTGCAGATAAAGACCCTAGTGAAGCAGCCAGAATTGTTTTAGATTATAAATTATCTAACGAAATGAATCAACATCAAATTGATTCTGTTTCATATGAGATGCTGGTTGATAAAATATCTGAAGAATACCCTAGAATTGAATTGCATAAAACACTATTTATTATTAATCAATTGCTGTACAAAGCGTTTAATGGTAAATTCCCTAATGCAAAAGCAACTATTATTGATTTTGATATTACTCCTAAAATGAATGCTGATAAAGACATCACTAAAGAAATTGTGTTAAAATGTTTTGCTCAAAATTTAGATAGCCACAATGTAATTAAAAGATTATTTCATAAACAATTAGATGCTGAAGAAGCTTTTGAAGAAGCAAATGACATTATTTGGTTTTTGAACAAAACAGAAAATCAGTATCAATTAATTACCTCAGACTATTTTATGAATAGTCAAGAATTTATTAACCAAGAATTTGAAGCAAACATCTCTTTTTATGAAGAGGAATAATACTATGAAACAGAAAACCCAAAACAAAAGTTTTGGGTTTTCTATATTTAATTTAAAAGATTACTAATAATAAGTATACCTTCTAACTTTTGCAATGTGTTTTGCCAAACGCATTACTTGATGTGAATATCCATATTCATTATCATACCAAACATAAATCACTATAGAATCGCCATCTGTAATAGTAGCTTTGCTATCAAAAATTGATGGAGCTGTAGATCCAATAATATCTGAAGAAACCAGTTCGTTATCTAAAGAATATTTAATTTGCTCTACTAAATCACCCTCTAAAGCATTTTGTTTTACTATCGCATTTATAACATCTGTAGTAACTTCTGTTCTTAATTGTAAACTTAAAATAGCTAAAGAACCATTTGGAACAGGAACACGAATTGCATTTGAAGTTAATTTACCTTCTAAAGCTGGTAATGCTTTTGCAACTGCTTTACCTGCTCCTGTTTCTGTAATAACCATATTTAATGCTGCAGCTCTACCTCTTCTGTATTTAGAGTGCATATTATCTACCAAGTTTTGATCATTGGTATATGCATGTATGGTTTCTAAATGTCCTTTTTTAATTCCATAATTATCTTCCAAAACTTTCAATACTGGTGTAATTGCATTTGTTGTACAAGAAGCTGCAGAAAAAATATCTACTGTATCTGGGTTATGTTGTTTGTGATTTACACCATGTACAATATTTGGAACTCCTTTTCCTGGAGCAGTTAATAAAACTTTACTAGCTCCTTTAGACTTTAAATGTCTTGCTAAAGCAACATCATCTCTAAAAGCACCTGTATTGTCTATAATTAAAGCATCGTTAATTTTGTATGATGTATAATCTATATCTTCTGGGTTATTTGCAGAAATCATATGAACAGTTGTACCGTTTATAATTAATGCTTTGTTTTCGATATCTGTTTGCACTGTTCCTAAAAAGTTACCATGAACAGAATCTATACTTAAAAGAGAAGCTCTCTTATCTAAAACTGCTTGTGTAATTTCTCCACGAGTAACAATTGCTCTTAATCGTAACTGAGAACCTTTACCCATTTTAGTCATTAACTCTCTAGCTAATAAACGACCAATTCTACCAAAACCATATAATACTACATCTTTTGGTGTAATGTTTTTAACTTCAGATACATTTTTTAATTGCTTTTTTACAAAGGCAACTTTATCTGCACAGCTTTTTGGATTTAAATGACACTCATAAGCCAATTTTCCAATATCTAATTTAGATGATGGTAAATCTATTTGCTGAATAGCTTTTGCAATCTCTAAAGCATCTTGAATTGTAATAGGTTTATTTACAAATTCTCTGGCATAATCTATCAAGTTTAAAACTTCACTAGCTCTTTTGTCTACTAATGGATTTCTAAACATTACTAATTCTATAGATTTATCATACCATAAATCGTTTACAATATTGATAAATTCTACTGTGGCTCTTCTAGTTTGTGCTTGTGAAGAAACTTCTTTTTCGTAATCTAAAGTTGATGACATCGTTTTGTTTACTATTTAAAATTTTTGCAAAAGTATTTCTTTTTTTGATAACACGAAATCGATTTCGTTAAAATTTTTAAAACAAAAAAATCCTGATGATTAACATCAGGATTTTTTTAAAAACTGTAAAATAGAATTATCTTATCGCGTATTTTTCTAATTCACCATCTAGATTAATCAACTCTAAGAAAAGTGGTTGCCCATTTCCAAAATTACTATTGTCTATAATTCTTTTTGCTTCAGCTGCATTTGAAACAGCCTTTTTATTAACTTTAGTTATAATGTAGCCTTCTTTAACACCATAATAATCTAGAGTTCTGTTTATATTTTGTGTAATTTTTGCACCACCTTTAATATCATATTTTTGCATTTCTTTATCAGTTAAATCCTTTAAAGAAATACCTAAAGACCTTGCTATAAAGGTATTTTTCTTATTTAAAACTACTTTTTTTGTAATTAACTCTCCATTTCTTTCTAAGGTAACATCTACATATTCACCTGGTCTTTTAGCTGTTAACTGTCCTTTTAACTCAGAAAATTTAGAGATTTTTACATTATTAATTTTTTTAATAATATCTCCTTTTTTAAACTGAGAGTTATTTGCTCCATCTTCATAATAAACATCACCAACTTTTACACCTTCATCATTATATTCTTGGTCTATTGTAATTCCTAAAATTGCTTCTTGAACTGTACCAAACTCTAATAAGTCATCAACAATTTTTTTAGCAATATTAGAGGGTACTGCAAAAGAATACCCAACAAAAGAACCAGTTTTAGAAGATATTGCAGTATTTATACCAACCAATTCTCCTCTTGTGTTTACCAAAGCTCCACCACTATTTCCTGGATTTACAGCTGCATCTGTTTGTATAAAAGATTCAATATTTCCATTACCCTCTAAATCTCTTCCTTTTGCACTTACAATTCCTGCAGTTACTGTAGAAGTTAAATTATATGGATTACCAACAGCTAAT
>CAXBAC010000143.1:0-6538 GCA_963973485.1 uncultured Polaribacter sp.
AAAAGCTTATTGTTGTTAGCATATTGGGTTTCTAAATAACGTCCACTAGTTCGCTCTACATCATAACTCTGAAAATTAGCACCAATTTTTAATTCTGCACCTAAGTCTCCAATCCATTTTACAAAAGAACCAAATTTAAACTGTTCAATTTTTACTCGGTTAAAGTCTCTATTTTTATTATCATCTGCTTCTAGATTCACAGAATTATTACCAAAGCCAAAAAAGTTTAAAGCATAATTGGGGCTGGTATATTGAGCTTGGAAACCTAAATTCCATCTGTCTAAAATATTAGCATATTCGCTATTATAATTTAATTCTACTCCTTGAGTAGCAAAGTAATAAAAACCAGAAATTGTGTATCGCCTTGTAAAAGGGTTTCTTTCAAAAGAATTTACTAGAAAAGTATTTTTTAATCCCAATTTTACGCCATCATCTGGATTATAGCCAATAGCTGGTGAAATAGAATTTTTTTGATTTTTTAACTTTGTGTAATCGTAAGTGTTAGTGTCATAATCATCAGTTATTTTTTTATGAATATTTTTGGTTTTAAAGGTGTTTTCTTTTGATTTTTGATCGTAAACCTTAACATTATGAATTTTATTAATTTCATAAATATCGTTGTTTAACCCACCAATAATTTTTAGTTTTATAGCTTTTGGACCATTAGCACCATTAACGACAAAGACATCATCATCATCTAAGCCATAAATCCAAATTTCTTTTGTGATATTAAATTTATAACGTCTTTGATGTATAATATCTGCTTTTTTACCATCTTTAATTCTATAAGCTGTAATTTTAGTATCTCCATTTACAAAGCGTTCAATATCAAACCAATCGTCTTTGTTGGTGCCTTTTACAACTTGAAATTTATTTAGATATGCGAAATATTTATCAGAAATCTTTTGAAGATTTTTTCTTCTGCCAATTAATTTACGCTTAATATTTGCAACAGTTTCGTCATTAACTTCTTTAGGAAATTTAGAAAACGCACTTTCGATAACTTCATCTGTAATTTGCGATTGGATAATTTCAACTTGAGCATCCCAAACCTTTTTGTCAGATTCATGAATAAGTGTCATATCTATTGGATACCCAGATAAATTAAACCATCTTGGTTTTTCTATATCTTCTTGATAAGAGCGCATACCTCTTAGATCTGATATTAATCTGGTAAAGATATTAAGTAATATACCATCACTAAAAATAGAAAAAGCTTGATCTCTATCTCTTGGAACTGGCCTATAAATTACTTTATCATCTTTTTTAAATTCGGCCCATCTCCATTGATCTTGGTGCCTATCCCAATCTCCAATAAGCATGTCAAATAATCGTGCTCTAATATAGGCTTCTTCATCTAAAACATATTTTTCGTCTTTTTTAAGATTTTTTCTTAAATCGTCTGTACTTATAATTTCATTTGCATAACCAAAGCTTTTTTCATCTCCATGACCATCTGCAGAACGTTCTTCTATCATATACAATTCATCACCATAATCTGTATTAAATTCTCCAAGAGCTTTTTGTTTTGGCACAAAAAATAAAACAGGATTGGAGTGATACACATCAATTGCATCTGCCAATTCTCCAATAGTAAAAGGAGCATAAGGATGTGAACCTGTAAAGACATCTAATAATAGACTTTCTGTATAAGTTTCACTAAATTGGCCCTCTACATATTGATCTTTAAAAGCTACTGCTTGTAGGTATTGTACAGCGTTTTTACGAAGCGCTCTCATAACGTATTCTCTACCTTCTTTATCTTCTAAACGTAATGATTTAGATTGATGACCACCACCTCTTCTAACAGGTGTTAAGCCTCCATACAAAGTGTCTATGTTTACAGTTGGAGCAATTATTTTTTTACCAAAATATTCACGATATCTTTTACCCCATAATAAGCTATATACCTCCCCTTTTTCAACTTCTTTGTTCCCATAAATAGATGCTTTTTTTTCTTTTAAATGGGCATTAGGAAAATTTGAATATTTAATTAAACTGTCCTTTTTAAAAACATTTGCTTCATATACGATTTTACGATCTTTTGCTGTGTAATAATGCACAGTTGCAGCACCATCCTTATAAATGTCTAATCTTGCAAAACCTTGCGTACCGTAAGAAAATTTACCTCCGTTTACATTTTTTGTTGCAGTTAGTTTAGAGCCAGAACCACTTACTATTTGAGGAATATTATCTTGTACAATGTATTGTAAACTATGTTCATGGCCAGAAACAAAAATTATTTTTTCATTTTGTTGAGCCAAACTAATTATACGTTTTCTTAACGTATTGTATTTATCATTTTGTTGGTCTGTATTAGTAACACCAGAAGTTTTACGCAAAATATTTAAAGCAGAACCAAAAAGAGGTAAAGGTTTTATATGACTTTTAAAAGAGTAGTAGCCTCCATGAGGACCATTGGTAAACATAGGATGATGTAAAGCCAGAAGTGTTGTTTTTCCTTGTGATTTTTTAATCATTCCCTCAAGTTCTTCAAAAAACTTTGCTCTTGTTTTTATTTCACATTCATCATTAATACCTGGATGTTTATCCCAATCAGTTACATACCAATGAGAGTCGACTACAATAATATTAATCTCTTCGTTCACTTCTATTTTTTCTAGAGGGCAACCATTATCAGGTTCAAAACTTTTTTTATCTAAAGCTTTTTCCACTAATCTCTCTTGATCTTTTAAGCCTTGTAAACCACTATACCAATCGTGATTTCCTGGAATAAATAGAGTTTTTCCTGGGAATCTTTTTCCAATTTCTGTTTGTACTTTTAATCGATGTTTTGCTAGTTCATATCCTTTTTTATTTTTATTTGGAATACCTTTAGGATACACATTATCTCCCAAAAAGATAAGTGTAGAATTTTCTTTGGCATTTAAAATTTCTTTGCTTAAATAAGAAAGAGCAGAATCTCTCTGAAATAAATCAGAGTTTCCAGCATCACCTATTAAATAAAAGGAGTGTAAAACTTTACTATTTGTTTTAGGTGTAAATTTCTGGCCCTCTGTAATTTGCAAGTCTATTGTAGCACAAGCAGATACAAGAACTATTGTTAAAACTAAGGCAATATATTTTACGAATTTCATATTGGTAAAATTAACTATTTTAAAATTGACTTTCTAAAAAGATTTAGCTCCTCTTTCGTGTCAATATCGGTATGATTTGTTTGCAAATTTGATGATAAAACTTCGTTTTTATGTGCGTTAATAAAACTTTTAGCACCTCTATCACCATTAATTTTCAGTAAAGCATCAAAATAAATTTTGGGGATGATTACAGGAACTCCAAAATGAGCTGGATATTTGGTAGCTATAATTTTTGTAGGATTTTTTAAGCACAAGTTTTTCATAGATAAAAGATAAGCTACATCTATAGCTGGTTGGTCTGCTAATAGGATAAAAATAGCATCAAAATTTAAGTGTTGATTTTTAAAATAATTAAGTCCTGATATTATGCTTGTACTTAAACCATCAGCAAAATTATCATTGTAAATTGTTGTTATATTTAATGCTGAAATGGATTGTTTAATACGATTAGCATTTGCACCTAAAACACAATAAACATTATTTTTTTGTAATAAATTTGCTTTTTCTAAAGTAATGTTTAAGAGGGTTTTGCCTTCAATTTTTTCTAGCTGTTTAATACTTTGCATGCGAGAAGATTTACCTGCAGCTAAAACTAAAATAGCAATGTTCATAAGGTTAGTTACTATGTATTTTACCAGTTATATTTCTTAGAGAAAAAGGATCTTTATTTCTTGTTACCGCTAAAATTTCTGCGATAATAGAAATTGCAATTTCTTGTGGTGTTTGTGCACCAATATGTAAACCTGCAGGCGTATAAATAGTTTCTAAAAATTCTTCTGTAGTTTCAGGAGCAAATTCAAAAAGCTCATTAAATAAGCGTTCTCTTCTTTTGGGTGCGCCTAAAATACCTATGTAATTCGAATAGTTATCTTCAGATAGTTTTACGAGATATTTTAAATCATGCACATAACTATGGTTCATTAAAACAATTGCACAATTTTGTTTGATGTCTTTAAATGCTATGGTTTCTGGACTTTCGCCTAACACTTTACTAGCTCCAGGAAAATCTGAAAGTTGTTTACTGTCTTTGGCAGATGTAATCACTTCTATTTCCCAACCAAGATTTGCTGCAATTTTACATAATTGCACTGCATCATGTTCTCCACCAATAATCACCAATTTAAAAGCAGGTTGTAAATCTTGTGAAAAAACTTGTGTTTGTTCATCAATACTGAATTGCTCAGAAAACGAAAATTGTTGTCCATTTTCAAAAGTGATCACAGAGCCAAAAGCACCAAAAGATTCGTCTTCTAATTTATAATTACTTTCAATTTTTAATGATTCTCTTTTTGAATATGTTTCTAGAAATACCGTTAAAAAATCATCTTTAATAAAAATAGGTTCTATTAAAATGTACAAAATACCTTCACATCCCAATCTATATCTACCATCATAAGTAATGATTTTTGGTTTATTATCTTTAAAAACAGTTTTGGCTCTTTGAATGATTTCTTTTTCTACACATCCACCAGAAACTGCACCTACTGAATGTAAATCTTCAGAAATTAGCATTCTAACTCCAGGTTTTCTGTAAGAGGAACCTTCTAAATGTACAACAGAGGCCATCACATTTTTCAATCCTTTTTTTTGATTGATTACTGCTTGTTGAATGATTTCTTTAAGTTCGTGTATCAAAATTAAGAGAGTTTTAATGGCATTTCAGTTAATCTTTCTCCTGTTAATCTTTTTACAGCATTACCTATAGCAGCTGCAATTGGTCCTAAAGGAGGTTCACCAACTGGCCCTGGTTTGTCCATACCTTGCAGTAAGTGTACGTTAATTTCTTTTGGAGCGTGTTTTATCATAGCCATTTCATAAGGTCCGAAAATGGTAGGTTGTAATTGACCATCTTCTATATACATTTTTTCGTGCATGGCTGCACTCATGGCCATTATCATTGCGCCTTCACATTGTGCTCTAACTTGATCTGGATTTACAGCAATTCCACAATCCATAACACAAGTAACTTTATGCACTTTTATTTCTTTGTTTTCTATAGAAACTTCTACAACTTGTGCACATGGTGTACCTGTATCTGTTGAACAAGCAAAACCCATGGCTCTTCCATTGGAAACAGTATCTGAGTAATTTGATTCTTTTTGTACTTTTTTAATAACGTTTTTTAAACGAATTCCTTCTTCATTATCTTTTATCTGAGCTAAACGCAATTCAATAGGATTTTTATTGTTTTGAAATGCCAATTCATCAACAAAACTTTCAATGGCAAAAGTATTGGCCAGCAAACCTAAACTTCTCCACCAACTTGTGGCAAATGGTAAGGTTTTGTGCCACTGAATAGATCTAACGTTTTTTATGTCACTGTAATGAATTCTACCTCCACGAATTGCACCAAAATCTGCACCTAAAACTGTGTTTGCTATGCCTGGTAAAAGCAGAGAATCTATAGCCACATTACCACTTGCAAAGTGATGCTCTAAATGCTCAATCAACCCTTTCTCATTTAGTTTACCTCTCATAATATGATGAGTTGGAGGTCTAAACATATCGTTTTGAAACTCTTCTTTTCTAGTAAAAAAATACTTTACAGGTTGTCCAACAGTTTTTGATAATTTTATAGCTTGTATAGCATGATTTGTATTTAAGCGTCTACCAAAACCACCTCCTAAATAGGTAGGAATCACATTTATATTTTCTTTATCGATATCTAACGCTTTTGCAATTTGATTTTGTGTGATTCCAATAACTTGGGTAGATAAAATTACGGTTACTTTGCCATCTTTATAAGAGGCAACAGCTCCATTTGGTTCTAATTGTGCATGAGCACCAATAGGACTTTTAAATTCTAGTTCTAGAAAATCTTCAGTATCATTTTCAAGTACATCACCCTCTTTTTGAACAATCATTTCATCTCCACTACCTACAGTAATTAGATTTCTTATGTCTTCTTCTGTCCATTTTTTAGGGATGTTCCATTCTACATCAACTTCAAATTTTGCAGCCAAAGCTTCTGGATATGTTTTGGCAACAATACCAACCCAATCATCAATTTGGACAATCTTTACAACTCCTGGCATTTGTTCTGCCTTACTAAAATTAGCGCTTTTAAAGGTGGCACCAATATATTCTGGTCTTAAGATTACTGCATGCAACATATTTTCCATCTCAGCATCCATTCCAAAAATAGGATTACCAAAAACTTTCGCTTTTAAATCGATTCTTGGCACAGGTTTCCCTACTAATTTATAAGATGCTACTGGTTTTAATTTTGGTGTATCAGGAATTTCCCATTCTGTAACATCCTTTGCAACATCTGCATACGAAAGTTGTTGTTTTCCATTTAAAACCATTCCGTTTTTGGTAGTTAGATCATCAACAGAAACATTCCATTTTTTCGAAGCTTCTAGCTTTACCATTTCACGAGTTGTGGCTGCCAATTCACGAAGAGTATTCCATAAAGAGGCTATGGATAAGCTACCTCC
>CAXBAC010000144.1:0-6528 GCA_963973485.1 uncultured Polaribacter sp.
GAACTTCAGAACTCATTCCAGAAGGCGTACAGTACATCAATAAGAAAAATATTTTTATAGAGCCTGGAGCTAAAATCACTTTTGCATCTTTAAATGCTTCAGATGGACCTATTTATATTGGTACAGATGCAGAAATTATGGAAGGATGTGTAGTTAGAGGCCCATTGGCTATGTGTGAACATTCAGTTTTAAAATTAGGAGCAAAAATTTATGGAGCAACTACTTTAGGTCCTCACTGTAAAGTTGGAGGTGAGGTTAATAACTCTGTTTTAATGGGGTATTCTAACAAAGGTCATGATGGTTTTTTAGGTAACTCTGTGTTAGGTGAATGGTGTAATTTAGGTGCAGATACTAACAATTCTAATCTTAAAAATAATTATGCTGAAGTAAAATTATGGGACTATAATACAGGTCGTTTTGCAAAAACTGGCTTACAATTTTGTGGTTTAATGATGGGAGATCATTCTAAGTGTGGTATTAATACTATGTTTAATACAGGAACTGTAATTGGAGTTTCTGCCAATATTTTTGGCAGTGGTTTTCCAAGAAACTTTGTGCCTTCATTTAGTTGGGGTGGTGCTTCTGGCTTTACAGAATACAAAACCAATAAGGTTTTTGAAGTAGCAGAGGTAGTTATGAAACGTAGAAACTTATCTTTTGATGCAGTTGAACAGCGAATTTTAGAAAACGTTTTTGAAATTACTCAGAAGTATAGAAATTATTAATATTTAATGCTATCATAAAAATTAGAAAGCCTAATAATTTTAATTATTAGGCTTTTTATATAATTAGCTAAATTTTAATAGTTTTTACTTTTAAGAATATCAATTTAATTCTTATCAATAATACTTCCAGAACCAACAGATTTTTTATCAATACTTGAGGCATTTCCTTTATAGTAAATGCTTCCTGAGCCAACAATTTTTGCTTTAATTTTATTGTTTACTGTCGTTGAAATACTTCCAGACCCTGCAATGTTTGCGTTTAATTCTTCTGTTTTTAAATTATAAGCTTTTATACTTCCAGAACCTGCTATAGAACAGCTTAATTCTTCTGTAGAACCAGAAAGTTTAATATTTCCAGAGCCACCAATATTTGCGCTAACTTCATCAGAATTTATTGATAATGTTATATTTCCAGAACCACCTAACGAAACTTTAAAGTCTTTTGCTCTAATAACTTCTTTACTTAAAATATTTCCAGAACCTCCTAAAGAAATCATATCAATATCTTCTATTGTAACAGTTACAGTTAGTCTTTTTGTAGTTCTAATATTTGTGTTTTTTTTATATTTAATTTGTAATGTGTTACCCTTTACTTCAGTCTCAATGTAAGGTATAATATTTTCTTCTCCTTCAATTTTAATAGAACCTTCAGTACCTTTAACAAGAATAACATCAAAAGAACCACCAACTCCAATACCATCATAATCTGTTGTGTTTCTTTCAACAGTAATAACATTTCCATTTCCTTTTACTTTTTTACTATTTCCCCACCAACTTTGTGCGTTTGTAGGTAAACTAATAGCAATTATAAATACAGAAAATATAATTTTTTTGAACATTTTTTAATTTTTTAATTGATTGTTTATTTTTTTCTAATTGATACGCCTCCATATTGAGACTTTATTTTAATTCGAGAATTAGAACTTCCAACTCCGAATTTACCTTCATAATATTTTTTATTTGATTTTGATTCTTTAGTGTAAAACTCAATATCATTTCTGTCATATGAAAAGCTAGCATATTGCAAACTCATTTCAAAATCGAAAACAGCATTTGCATCAACTTCAATTCTAATTCCTGCATATTCTCCATTTATAACTACATTTTCAAAATCTTTTACCAACCTTTTTACTGAAACTGCTCCATAATCTGTATCTATAGTTAAGTTTTTATAAACGGTTCCAAATCGCATATCTGTATAATCAGAATTTCCATTTATTTCATTTGTTTCATCAATTCTAATAGCTCCATAATCTGCATTAAAATTTACAGAACCTGCTTTAATTGCCTTAAATGTTGAGTAATCTGAGTTTACTTTTACTTGTTCAGTTTCGTCTATAGTAAGTTTAGAATAATCTATATTTATGGCTCCACTCTTTAAATAAGCAATGCTAGAAAGTGAACAATAATCTAAGTTAATGGAATTGTTCTCAGCAGTTAATTTTCCAGCAGAAATTTTACCATAATCACAGTTAATATTTGCATTTCCATCTAAATCTCCTAAAAAAATGCTTCCATAATCGTTATCTAAATCAACTGAATTAGATTTTGGCATTTTAACTTTATAATTGATTTGATAACTAATACCTTTGTTGTTTTTCCAGAAAGACCAGCCTTTTCGTTCTTTTTCAAAAGTTGTTTTAGCAGAAACAAAATTTGCTGATGATTCGAAAATTACGTCAATATTCTCTAGTCTGTCAATTATTTGATCTTTGTCACTACCTTTAACTGTAATAGTTACTTGTATTTCTATACTATTTTTAGACCAAGTTGTAATATTTAGATTTCCATATCTGTTGTTTATTGCCAGTTTTGCATCTCTGCTTACAGAAAACACTTTGTTAATTGTTTTACTTTTTTCTTGTTTTTTACCATTGCTTTTTGCGAATACTAAAAGTGGAAAAAATAATAATAGTAATGATATTTTATAAATAAATTTCATCATTTAAAATTTTAGGGTTCTTAATTTGTTCAATTTGTTGTAATAGATTCTCTAATATTAGTAATCTTTGCTGGTAATTTTTAATCATTGCATTTACAATTTTTGCTTGATTTCCTGCAATATTTAACTCTGTAAGAAACACATTATATTCTTCTTCTAATTCCTCTAATTGGTCTAAAGTTTCCTCTATTACTGTTTCTGTATCTAAACTTCTGTTATTCTCTATGTTTTTTAATTCTACATTTATAGCATTCACAAAATAGTTTTGAACTTCTTCCATTTTAGGAGATACATCTGCTAATTCTATTTGTTGTTTTTGATGTGCAGTCCCTAACCAAAAACCAATAATTAAAACTACAGATGAAGCAACAGAAAGCCATTTCCATGAAGTACTTTTAACTTCTTTTGTAAACTTTTGCTTACGCTCAAAACGTTCTAAATGCCCTGAATATGGTTCATTAAAATCAAAATTATTTTCAGAAAAAAAATCATGTAATTTATCTTCCATATACTTGTGTTTGTTGATGTTCAGCAAGTAAAACTTGCTTTAATTTTTTCTTTGCTCTAGATACTGTTGTTCTTACATTTTCGTTTGTGAAATTTAAAATTTGAGCTATTTCATCGTAATCAAACCCTTCAATTAAATTTAGTGTTAAAACAACTCTATAATTCTCTTTTAAATTCTGTAAACTGTTCAAAACTTTTTTAGGCTCTAAGCCTTTATAGTTTTTTTGTTCATCTTCAATATTATTATTTGGAATAACATCCATTTTAACTTCTTGATATCTATTGTTTTTCTTTAATTGTGTTATACTTTTATTAATAACAATTCGTTTTAACCAAGCTCCAAAAGAAACCTCTCCTTTATATGTATGCATTTTTGTAAAAGCCGTTAAAAATGCTTCTTGCATAATATCTTCCGCTTCAAAACTATCTTTTAAAATACGATAAGCACTGTTGTACATAGCCTTGTAATATGCTTTGTACAATTGTAGCTGCGCATTTTTATCTGATGATTTACAGCGTTTTAAAAGGTTGGTTATATGTGGTTGATTAGCTTCCAAATAAAAACTTCTATACTAAAGACAAAACTATTTTTAACTTGTGACACTTTCATATCAAAAATTAAATTTTGATTTTTTAAAATCCTATAATTGCTAAAAATAAGGATTTAATCAATAAGTAGATAATAAGCTTTATTTGGCACAACAATTGTTTTATTATTAAAAGATAATTTATGTAACAATTTTAATTTCTTAAATATCAGTAGTTTATAAATATAGAAATTGATATTGATTTTTACTTATATAGCAAATCAATGTCATAATGACAGATATACAACCCATGAGCAAATCAAAAATTATAAAGTTAGACAGTTTGTCTTTTCAAAATATGATGAATGAAGATTCAGAGTTAATTCCCTTAATGACGCCAGAAGATGAAGAAATCATCAATAAAGAAAGCGTTCCTGAAACTTTGCCAATTCTTCCTTTACGAAATACAGTTTTATTTCCTGGAGTTGTAATTCCAATTACAGCAGGTAGAGATAAATCTATTCAGTTAATTAAAGATGCAAACAAAGGCGATAAAATAATTGGTGTTGTTGCACAAAGAAACGAAGAAGAAGAAGTACCTACTTTAAAAGACATTCATACAACAGGAGTTGTTGCGCAAATTTTACGTGTTTTAAAAATGCCAGATGGTAACACAACTGTTATCATTCAAGGTAAAAAACGTTTTCAAATAGATGAATTAACTCAAACCGAACCTTATTTAAAAGCTACAGTTAAAGAAGCTTTTGAAGATAAAATTGTAGATGATGTTAAGGAGTTTGATGCAATTATAGATTCTATAAAAGAGCAGGCTTTAGAGGTTATTAAAGAAAACCCAATGTTGCCAAGTGAAGCTTCTTTTGCCATTAAAAACATTCAATCGAATTCGTTTTTGGTGAACTTTATAGCATCAAATATGGATTTAAGTGTGATGCAAAAACAAGTTATTTTAGAAAAAGATAATCTAAAAGAACGTGCTTTATTAACACTTAAAAATTTAAATAAAGAACTTCAGAAATTAAAATTACGTAATGATATTCAGTCTAAAACTCGCGAAGATTTAGACCAACAACAACGTGAATATTATTTAAATCAGCAATTAAAAACCATTCAAGAAGAGTTAGGTGGCGTTTCTAATGATCAAGAATTAGAAGAAATGCGCAAGCAAGCCAAAACCAAAAAATGGACAAAAGAAGTTGCAGATACTTTTGATAAAGAATTGGCTCGTTTGCGAAGAATGAATCCACAAGCAGCAGAGTATGGAGTGCAAAGAAGCTATTTAGAGTTATTGTTAGAATTGCCTTGGGGTATTTTTTCTGAAGACAAATTCGATTTAAAAAGAGCAACCAAAATTTTAGATAGAGACCATTTTGGTTTAGAAAAAGTAAAAGAAAGAATTATAGAGCATTTGGCTGTTTTAAAGTTAAGAAACGATATGAAATCGCCAATTATTTGCTTGTATGGTCCTCCAGGAGTTGGTAAAACTTCTTTAGGAAAATCTGTTGCAGAATCTTTAGGGCGTAAATATGTACGTATGTCTTTAGGTGGTTTACGTGATGAAGCTGAAATTAGAGGTCATAGGAAAACCTATATTGGAGCTATGCCTGGAAGATTAATTCAGAACTTAAAAAAAGCAGGAACTTCAAATCCAGTTTTTGTTTTAGATGAAATTGATAAATTGGGCAAAAGCCATCAAGGAGACCCTTCTTCTGCAATGTTAGAGGTTTTAGATCCTGAGCAAAATGAAGCTTTTTATGACAATTATCTAGAAGTTGGTTACGATTTATCTAAAGTACTTTTTATTGCCACAGCTAATAATTTAGGTCAAATTCCATGGGCATTAAGAGATCGAATGGAAATTATAAATGTAACTGGGTATACTATTGAAGAAAAAGTAGAAATAGCCAAAAGACATTTGTTGCCTAAACAATTAAAAGAGCATGGTTTAACAAAAGAACATTTAAAATTAGGTAAAAAACAAATAGAGCAAATTGTCGAGGGTTATACTCGTGAATCTGGAGTGCGTGGTTTAGAAAAGCAAGTAGCTAAAGTAGTTCGCTTCGCAGCAAAATCTATTGCTTTAGAAGAAAAATATGATATAGCACTATCAACTGAAAAAGTTGAAGAAATTCTTGGAACACCAAGAAATAAAGGGAAATATGAAAATAATGGTGTTGCAGGAGTTGTTACAGGTTTAGCTTGGACAAGTGTTGGTGGCGATATTTTATTTATAGAATCTATTTTATCTAAAGGAAAAGGAAATCTTTCTATTACCGGTAATTTAGGAAATGTGATGAAAGAATCTGCTACAATTGCTTTACAATACATTAAGTCTAACGCAGAAGAATTTGGAATTAAACCCGAAATTATGGAAAAGTACAATGTGCATATTCATGTTCCTGAAGGTGCAACTCCAAAAGACGGGCCAAGTGCAGGTATTACGATGTTAACCTCTTTAGTATCTTCTTTTACACAAAGAAAAGTAAAAAGTAAATTGGCTATGACTGGTGAAATTACTCTACGTGGCAAAGTATTACCAGTTGGCGGAATTAAAGAAAAAATATTAGCTGCTAAAAGAGCAAATATTAAAGAAATAATTTTGTGTGAAGATAACAGAAAAGATATTTTAGAAATAAAAGAAAGTTATTTGAAGGGCTTAACTTTTCATTATGTTTCTGAAATGAAACAAGTGTTAGAAATTGCACTTACAAAACAAAAAGTAGACAATGCTAAAAAATTAGATTAGTATAAAAATCCTCTCAATTTGAGAGTATTTTTTATTTAAATTTTATTTTCTTTGTTAAACTAA
>CAXBAC010000145.1:0-6466 GCA_963973485.1 uncultured Polaribacter sp.
AGATTGATGCGGCTAAATATGATATCTGGAATGGTTACGTAGGTTATGATGAAGGAGGTCAATTAACAGAAGCAGTAAGAAGAAGACCTTATTCTGTAATATTGTTAGATGAAATAGAAAAAGCACATCCAGACACTTTTAATGTGTTATTACAAGTTTTAGATGAAGGTAGATTAACAGACAACAAAGGAAGAGTTGCCGATTTTAAAAATTCAATAATCATTATGACTTCTAATATGGGAAGCCATATTATTCAGGAAAAATTTAGTGATCCAAAAGCAGATATAGAAGCAGTTACAGAAATTGCAAAAATTGAAGTTTTAGGTTTATTAAAACAATCTGTTAGACCAGAGTTTTTAAACAGAATAGACGATGTAATAATGTTTACACCTCTAAACCAAGCAGATATTTTTGAAATTGTAAAACTACAAATTGCGCAATTAAAGAAAATGATTAGTAAGCAAGAAATTACTTTAGACGCTACAGATGAAGCAATTGCATATCTTGCTAAAAAAGGGTATCAGCCAGAATTTGGAGCAAGACCTGTAAAAAGAGTCATTCAGAAAGAAGTTTTAAATCAGCTTTCTAAAGAAATATTAGCTGGAAAAGTTACCACAGATAGTATTATTTTGTTAGACGCTTTTGATGATCAATTGGTTTTTAGAAATCAAAAAGACTTAACAAGTAGCAATTCGTAAAACACTATAAATTAACTACTTAATGACATTTTTTCATTTTAATACTGAAAAAATGTCATTTTTTTTGATTGGTATTTTTTTTGTAATTTTTTAATTAAAACCATGTTTAACTTAAAATGTAAAATTATGTTATTAAAAAGTAAAGATTTTCCGGTTTTACCAAATGTGTTTGACGACTTTTTTAGAGATTGGTCTACATCTAATTTTTCTAATACAAACACTACATTACCTGCAGTAAACATTAAAGAAAATGAAAATGAATTCTTAGTAGATGTAGCTGCTCCAGGCATGGATAAAAAGGATTTTAAAATAGATTTAGATAATGATGTTCTCTCAATTTCATCAGAAAAAGAATCTAACACAAATAATTCTGATGAAAATTATACGAGAAAAGAATATAGTTACATGTCTTTTAAAAGAAGTTTTACCTTGCCCAAAGGGATTGTTGATCGTGATAATATTAAGGCAACATATAAAAACGGAGAATTAAAAATTACAGTGCCTAAATTAGAGGAGGCAAAACCAAAACCAGTAAAATTAATAGAAGTTCAATAACTAAATTTAGCGATGTTTAAACATCGCTTTTTCTTTTTTAAGTATATTCGTGTTTTAAATACATACTAATGAAAAAATATTTCTTTCTTTTTATTATCGCTTTTAACTTATTTTCATCATGTAACTCAAGTGAAACAACCACTTATTATTTAATAAGACATGCTGAAAAAGATAGGACAGACAAAACTGATAGAAATCCTAGTTTAAATTATGATGGCGAAAAACGAGCTCAAAAATGGGCTAGCTATTTTAAAGATATATCATTAGATGCTGTCTATTCTACTAACTATAACAGAACTATTCAAACTGCAACACCTACAGCAATCAGCAAAAATTTGGAAATTATAAATTATGATCCAAGAAATATGTATGATTCTATCTTTAAACAAAATACTTTAGGAAAAACAGTTTTAATTGTTGGTCATAGCAACACAACTCCTGCTTTTGCTAATAAAATTTTAGCTACAGAGAAATATAAAAATATGGATGATAACGATAATTCAAGTTTGTATATCATCACTTTAAAAGACGAATCAAAAGAAAGTAGAATAGAAAAAGTTGATTAATTTTTAATTAATTTTCTTGTGGTTGCTTTTCCTTCTTTTAATATTTTTATAAAATAAAGTCCTTTGCTATAATTATACAAATCAATTTTATTGGTGTCCTCAACCTCTAAAATCTCTTTACCTAAGTAATCGTAAATAGTAATTTTATCGACTTTAATATTAAGTTTAAATATACCTGAACTTGGGTTTGGGCTTATGGTTAATATCTCGTTAAAAAACGGTTTATTCGTATTTAATGTAGCACAAGCATCTAAGTTAAAATTCTTTTCAATTGGGTTTCCTACATTTAATGTTTTACCTTCAAAAGCTTTGTAGTCTCTTGAATATTTTAAAGCTCTAAATGTTAGGTTGTTTTTTGGTGCATCTCCCTGACTTACAATTTCTCCATTTAAGTTACTACTAGGGTTTATATAAGACCAAACAACTTGTTCATTACTATCAATTTCAAAAAATTTTCCTTCTGCTCCTTCACATATCAATATATTACCATTAGGTAACATTTGAGCACCACTTACAATTCTAGAATAAAAATCTGAATCGTTAACGCCATCAAATTGAGAATAAACATAATCTAAATTTTCTGGACCAAAGGCTGTATTTTCTAAATAATCATATAATCCATTAGTAGTTTTAGGTTCTAAAATAAATATTTCTGAATATTTTGGGTCTCTCCCATTGCCATTATTAAATACAATAATTTTGTCTTCAAAAGAAAATCCTTTATCGATAAAATAGGCATAATGTTGCCCAAACAATTTTTGATCTTCTTCACCTCCCTGTTTGTAAGCCTGAGGATTTCCCCATCTGTATAAAAAATCACCTCCTTTATTAGAGTTTCCCCCAGAGCTAGTTGTTGCTTCTGCTGTAGTTGTAGAATGATCTATAATATAAATTTCACTTAAATTACGAGAACTTAATACAATTTGATCTCTTGCTTCGTTATATTGAATAGAGTTGATATGTAACCAATTTGCTGAACCATTACCATCATTTAAAAAATTGATATCTAATTTTTCTGGAGCTTTAGAAACATCTCCAAAATTAAATTTTGTATTGTCAAAATCTTGAATTAAATGATCATTTATATTCCATTCCCAAACCAAATCAAATTGATTAGACCCAATAGGCTTAACTTCAATAATCTTTTCATTATATAGTCTTTCTTCTGTTATTTTTGACGGATCTCTTCCATGCTCTATTGCTTGTTGTTTAGACCAACTTTCTGCAATTAAAACTAAAATATTTCCATTTGGCATTGGGTAAACATCATGATGTTGTCTTTCTTGATTACTGTTAAAACTATAAGACCAAATTCTAACACCTTCCCAATTATAAAGTTCTACAATTCCTCCTTGACCCCCGAAAATAATATCACTTTTATCATTTTCTCTTCCTGCTCTTAGTAAGTTTCCATTAGGCAATAAATAAACTGCGTTACCTGGAGGAAAATCACTAGTCCATTCATTTACTACTTGTCCACAATTATTTATTAAAAATGTTTTTTTAAATGATGAAAATAAAGTGTAGCCATCATATACATCATTTGTTACAGCAATTGTTCCTACTGTATTTTGAGCGTTTGAGAATTGATGTATTAATAATAGTAAAAAGAGTAGTTTTTTAATCATGATAAGGTTAATAATTGGAGTAATTTTATAATTTTACAGCTATATTTTCTAGATTTATTTCTGATACTTTTAAGAGCAAATTATCTTGAAAAGCTTTATCTATATTCTTTAACTTTAAAGTATCATTTTTAGGTTTATAATTATCATAATCTGCAAAACGAATTCCATTTACTAAATTTTCTTTTGTTACTGCTCTAAAACGCTTTCCTCCTCCATTTGTATGATACTCGTATGCTAAATAGTCAATCAAAAAAGTTTGTTTATTAATCCAATAAATAAAAACATCTTCAAAATCTTCTCCTCCTTCATTTTCATCAAATGTAATTTCAATTTTGTAATATTCTTTACCTTTTATAGAAACTTCTGGTAATTTCTTTTTACGAACAGCAGCATCATTTAACCCAAAAGGTAAAACAGAAAAATAATGTACGGAATTTATAGAGTTGCTATATTTTTTTTTCATAGAATCTGGAGCAACTTCTAATTTATTATTTACAAATCTTTTATAACTGTCATTTGTAATATAATCTTCAATTATAATAGTATCATTTTCAAAATACCTTTGCAATTTAAAAAGTCCATTTTTTCTCTCTGCTTTATATGATTTATCTCTAAAATCAAAAGTTATACTAGCATTAGAAACTTTATCCATACCCGATTTTTTAATACTAAAATCAATAATATCTTGAGCTGTTAATTCTTTTTGTGCAGAATTACATGAACACAAAACTATGATAAGGAGAAAAAGTGAAAATCGCATTAATTATTTTTTATGTTGAGTCGCTAACAGATTTCAAAATTACATTTCTTTCACTAAACTAAAAATGTATCTTTGTATAAATTTAAAAAACAGTTTTAGATTGCAGAAAAAAATAAACATCCAAAATAAAAAAGCACGTTTCGAATATGAAATTCTAGATAAATTTGTAGCTGGAATTCAACTCACAGGAACAGAAATAAAATCAATTAGACAAAGTAAAGCTAGAATTACAGAAAGCTTCTGCGAGTTTAATGATGGTGGTGAGTTGTTTATTGTAAACATGTACATTCAAGAATATATGTTTGGACATCATTTTAATCATAATCCAAAAAGCGAAAGACGTTTACTTTTAAATAAAAGAGAGCTTAAAAGTTTAAAAAAAGATGTTGAAGCCAAAGGAAACACTATAGTGCCTTTACGTTTGTTTATTAATGATAGAGGTTACGCAAAACTAGAAATTGCTTTAGCCAAAGGAAAACAAACACATGACAAACGAAATGTGATTAAAGATAGAGATAGCAAAAGAAACTTAGATAGAATAAAAAAGAGTTTCAATGCTTAAAGAAAGACTTAAGAATTATAATATTATTTTAGCTTCTGCATCTCCAAGAAGAAAACAGTTTTTTAAAGATTTAAATTTAAACTTTACCATTCAATTAAAACCAGTTAAAGAAACCTATCCTTCAGATTTAAAAGAAACTGAAATAACAGATTATTTAGCAAATTTAAAAGCAGAAGCTTTTACAAATTTAGCTAAAGATGATGTATTAATTACGTCAGATACTATAGTTTGGCTAAATAACAAAGCACTAGAAAAACCAAAAAACGAAACTGAGGCTTTTAAAATGCTAAGTGCGTTATCTGGTAAAGAACACAAAGTGATTACTTCTGTAAGTATAAAAACCAATATTTTCCAGAAAATTTTTAACGATACAACTTCTGTATTTTTTAAAGAATTATCTGATGCTGAAATTAAATATTACATAAAAAATTATCAACCTTTTGATAAAGCAGGTGCATACGGAATTCAAGAATGGATTGGTTTTATAGGCATTAAAGAAATAAAAGGAAGTTATTTTAATGTAGTTGGGTTGCCTGTTCATAAACTTTATGAAGAATTAATGAAGTTGTAATTAAAACTTCCTCACAAACTGTTAAAAAGTCTTTACTCTTAAATACCTTTTCTTTGTTATAAAGAAAAATAAAAGTTTATTTTTACCAAAATTTTTACAACAATAGATTTACAATGAAAAAATATACATTCACAGAAAAAAAAGATACACGTTCTGGTTTTGGAGATGGTTTAACTGAACTAGGAAGAACGAACCCAAATGTAGTGGCTTTATGTGCAGATTTAATTGGTTCTTTAAAAATGGATCAATTTATAAAAGAAAATCCAGAAAGATTTTTTCAAGTAGGTATTGCAGAAGCTAACATGATTGGTATAGCTGCTGGTTTAACAATTGGAGGTAAAATACCTTTTACAGGAACATTTGCCAACTTTTCTACAGGTAGAGTTTACGATCAAATTCGTCAATCTGTTGCATATTCTGGTAAAAATGTAAAAGTTTGTGCATCGCATGCTGGAGTTACGTTAGGAGAAGATGGAGCAACACACCAAATCTTAGAAGATATTGGATTAATGAAAATGTTACCTGGTATGACAGTTATAAACCCATGTGATTATAATCAAACAAAAGCAGCAACTTTAGCAATAGCAGACTTTGAAGGGCCTGTATACTTGCGTTTTGGCCGTCCAAAAGTACCAGTATTTATGCCAGAAGATGCTAAGTTTGAAATAGGAAAAGGTATTCAATTAACAGAAGGTTCAGATATTACAATTGTTGCAACTGGCCATTTAGTTTGGGAATCTTTGCAAGCTGCAGAACAATTAGAAGCTGAGGGAATTTCTGCTGAAGTAATTAACATTCATACTATCAAGCCTTTAGACGAAGACATCATTTTAAAATCTATAGCTAAAACAGGCTGTATTGTAACTGCAGAAGAGCACAACAAATTGGGTGGTTTAGGAGAAAGTGTTGCAAGAACATTAGCGTTAAACACCCCTACTCCACAAGAATTTGTAGCAACTAACGATACTTTTGGTGAATCTGGAACACCAGACCAATTGATGGCAAAATATGGTTTAGATGCAGCTGCAGTTGTAAAAGCTGTTAAAAAAGTAATTTCTAGAAAATAAATTCGTTGTATACTAGAATTTAAAATATAAGTAATATGAAAAAAATAATTATCATACTT
>CAXBAC010000146.1:0-6429 GCA_963973485.1 uncultured Polaribacter sp.
ATGCCAGACATGTACGAATCTATACCTTATGATACAGACGATGCAGATGGTTTAAATGGAGAGCCTGTGAACAGCAAACCTGTTGCTGGTACAATTCCAAGAGGTGGTCATCCAGCTTATGATATTCCAGATACTCCAGAAGGATATGAGAAAGCAAAAGCTGAGGTAACAAACCCTATAGAAGCTTCTGAAGAGAACTTAGAAAAAGGTAAAGAATTATATGATATTTACTGTATTTCTTGTCATGGTAAAAAAGGTGATGGAAATGGTTACTTATCTCAAGCAGAAAAGTTTGAAGGGATTCCAAGTTATGCAGATAGAGATATAAATGCAGGTAGTATTTACCACGTAATTATGCATGGTAAAAACTTAATGGGTTCTCACTCTAGTCAATTAACTTATAAAGAACGTTGGCAAATAATTCATTACGTAGAGCAATTACGTGTAGATTTATTAAAATAATTACAAAAAGATAGAATACGAAAGATATGTATCAATTCTCAGGTAAACTAAAAATATTCTCATTAGCATTAATTCTTGTTGGTGCTTTGGGTATTGGTTATAGTTTCTTAACTGCACCAAGTACAGTTGAAGATGCTAAGGAAATTATGGCAAAGCAATCTGCACATGGTGATGCTCATGGAGCTTCTCATGAAGAAAATCATGAAAGTGATGCAGCTCATACAGAAAGTCATGATGCTGAAAACGCAGCTCATGGTGATGCTCATCATAATGAAAACTCAGCTGAAGCTCATAGTTCAGATAGCAATGAAGTTGAAAATCATTCAAATGAGTTGGTTGATAATGACCATGAAAGTAGTTCAGGTAGTCATACATCAGATTCTAACATAGATAAAGAAATGAGTGCACATGGTGCGCATAATGATGATTCTCATGCAGAGCATGCTTTACATCAAATGCAAAACAAGCCTTGGTCTGCTTTATATGTTTCTTTATTTTTCTTTTTAGGAATATCATTATTAGTATTAGCATTTTATGCAGCTCAAAGAGTAGCACAATCAGGTTGGTCTATTGTTCTTTTTAGAGTGATGGAAGCAATATCAGCTAATTTAGTGCCAACATCAATTATTATGTTAGTGGTAATTGTTTTATCTGCAATGCACATGAATCATATTTTCCCATGGATGACAGAAGGAACCTTTGACCCTTCAAGTCCTAATTATGATGCAATTGTAGATGGTAAATCTTGGTGGATTAATCTTCCAGGTTGGACAATTAGAGGTGTTGTTTACTTATTAATATGGAATGCTTATAGATGGTTTATCAGAAGAAATTCTATTGCAGAAGATACTGCAAATGATGGTAATAAAACGTACAAGAAAAACTATAATGCATCAGTTATATTCTTATTCTTATTCATGATTACAGAATCTATGATGTCTTGGGATTGGATTATGGGGTTAGATCCTCACTGGTTCTCAACATTATTTGGTTGGTATGTATTAGCAAGTTTATTAGTGAGTGCTTTAACAGTAATTGCATTTGTAACAATTTACTTAAGATCTAAAAACGCATTACCAGGTGTAAATGATAGTCATATTCACGATTTAGCGAAATTCATGTTTGGTTTCTCTGTATTCTGGACGTACTTATGGTTCGCACAATTTATGTTAATTTGGTATGCAGATATTCCTGAAGAAACAACTTATTTTGTTGCAAGATTTAATGAATACAAATTACCATTTTTAGCAATGGTTGTAATGAATTTTGTTTTCCCAATCTTATTATTAATTAATAGTGATTACAAAAGTATTCCTTGGTTTGTAGTAATTGGAGGTATTGTAATCTTAGGAGGACATTATATAGACATTTTCGTAATGATTATGCCAGCTACAGTTGGTCCATTTTGGTCATTTGGTATTGCTGAGTTAAGCGCACTTTTATTCTTTTTAGGAATATTTATTTACACTGTATTTAGTGCCTTTGCTAAAGCAAACCCAATTCCTAAAGGAAATCCATTCTTAAAAGAGAGTGAGCATTTTCATTACTATAACATAGAACACAGAGGAGAAGGATCTGGAGATCATCATTAATAAATTAAGAATTAAATAATTAAGAAAAGATATATATGCTAGCTCTATTTTATATTTTTATAGGTGTTGCAATAGGTGTAAGTTTTTGGCAAATAACAAGAATCCTAGATTTTAGAGGTGTTATTGCAAACGATGAAGACAATGCAAAACAAGGAAAATATGCACTTTATTTTATGGTGTTCTTCTATGCAATAATGATTTATTGTCTTATTGCTATGAATGTTATTATGCTCCCAGAAGCAGCTTCAATAGAAGGTGAACATGATGATAACTTATTCAATATTACATTTTGGTTAATTGGTATTGTACAATTTATCATGCAGTTTTTAATATTCTTCTTTACGTTTAAATACAGAGGAAACAAAAACAGAAAAGCAAAGTTTTATGCAGATAGTCATAAATTAGAAATGATTTGGACTATTATACCAGCAGTAGTATTAGTTGTACTTATTGGTTATGGATTATGGCAGTGGAATAATGTTATGGATCTTGATGACGATGATGCAGTTGTTATTGAGGTATATGCTTATCAATGGGGTTGGCATGCACGTTATGCAGGAGATGATAATACCCTAGGAACAGGAAATGTAAATTACATTAAAGGGATAAATACTATTGGTGTAGACATGTCTGATGTAAATTCTCAAGATGATAAACAAGTAACTGAATTGTACTTACCAAAAGGTAAAAAAGTACACTTTAAGTTTAGATCTCAAGATGTATTACACTCAGCTTACATGCCACACTTTAGGGCACAAATGAACTGTGTTCCTGGAATGGTTACAGAATTTGGTTTTACTCCAAAATATACTACAGAAGAAATGAGAATGCAATCTGAAGTTAGAGAAAAAACTAAGGGAATTAATAAAATAAGGGCTGCTAAAGGTGAAGATTTATACGAGTTTGATTACGTACTATTATGTAACAAAATTTGTGGAACATCACATTACAGCATGCAAATGAAAATTACGGTTGTAGAACAAGAGGAATATGATGCTTGGATTGCAGAACAACCAACGTTAGCAACAGTTATTAAATAATTATAATTTTAAAAGACACTACAAATTAGAACATTATGTCAGATCACCATCATAAAGAAACATTTGTAACAAAATATATTTTTAGTCAAGATCATAAAATGATTTCGAAACAATTCTTGGTAACAGGAATGTTTATGGGAATTATTGCAGTGTTAATGTCAATGTTATTTCGTTTACAATTAGCATGGCCAGAAACATCATTTTCTATCATTGAGGCATTTTTAGGCCCTCATCAAACAGATGGTGTAATGAGTCCAGATATCTATTTAGCCTTAGTAACAATTCATGGTACTATAATGGTATTCTTTGTATTAACAGCAGGTTTAAGTGGTACATTTTCAAACTTATTAATTCCATTGCAAATTGGTGCTAGAGATATGGCATCTGGTTTCTTAAATATGATTTCTTATTGGTTATTCTTTTTATCAAGTGTAATCATGGTAATATCATTATTTGTTGAAGCAGGACCAGCATCTGCAGGTTGGACAATTTACCCACCTTTAAGTGCATTACCACAAGCTATTCCAGGTTCTGGAGCAGGTATGACTTTATGGTTAGTTTCTATGTCTATCTTTATTGCTTCTTCTTTAATTGGAGCCTTAAACTATATTGTTACTGTTCTTAACTTAAGAACAAAAGGTATGAAAATGACAAGATTGCCATTAACAATTTGGGCATTCTTTATTACAGCAATTATTGGTGTAGTTTCTTTCCCAGTTTTATTATCAGCAGCTTTATTATTAGTTTTTGATAGAAGCTTTGGAACATCATTCTACTTATCAGATATCTTTATTTCTGGAGAAGTTTTACATTATCAAGGTGGATCACCAGTATTATTTGAACACTTATTTTGGTTCTTAGGACACCCAGAAGTATATATTGTATTACTACCAGCATTAGGAATTACATCAGAAATTATATCAACAAATTCAAGAAAACCAATTTTCGGATATAGAGCAATGGTAATGTCAATTATGGCAATTGCATTCTTATCTACAATTGTATGGGGTCACCACATGTTTATTTCAGGAATGAACCCATTCTTAGGATCTGTATTTACATTTACAACGTTATTAATTGCAATTCCATCTGCAGTAAAAGCATTTAACTATGTAACTACACTATGGAAAGGTAATTTACAATTAAACCCAGCAATGTTATTCTCCATTGGTTTGGTTTCAACTTTTGTAACAGGAGGTTTAACAGGATTAGTTTTAGGAGATTCTGCATTAGATATTGCAATTCATGATACGTATTTTGTTGTGGCTCACTTCCACTTAGTAATGGGTGTTTCTGCAATATTTGGTATGTATGCTGGTATTTATCATTGGTTCCCTAAAATGTATGGAAGAATGATGAACAAAACTTTAGGGTATTGGCATTTCTGGATAACTATTGTATGTGCTTATGGAGTATTTTGGCCAATGCACTTTATAGGTCTTGCAGGTTTACCAAGAAGATATTATTCTAATACTTCTTTCCCAATGTTTGATGATTTAGCAGATATTAACGTTGTAATTACCATATTTGCTTTAGTTGGTGGTGCAGCTCAAATAATATTTTTAGCAAATTATTTCATCTCTATTTATAGAGGAGATAAAGCAACACAAAACCCATGGAAATCGAATACGTTAGAATGGACAACTCCAGTAGAACACATTCATGGAAACTGGCCAGGTAAAATTCCAGAAGTACACAGATGGGCATACGATTATAGTAAACGTGTAGATCCAAATGACGATGATAGTGATTATTTACATGGTCAAGATTATGTGTTACAAACTACACCACTTTTAGAAGGCGAAGAGCCATCTTAATCGAAATAAAATTATAAAAAAACCTTTCCAATTCGGAAAGGTTTTTTGCTTTGTAACAAAACTTACATAAAGGTTTTTTAATTTCTATTATCTTTGTTATATGAACGAAAACTTGAACCCTGAAACTCTAATTTATCTCACGAAGATTTAGATGTAGAAAAAAAATTACGTCCACTTTCTTTTGATGATTTTACAGGTCAAGATCAAGCTTTAGAGAATTTAAAAATTTTTGTTGAAGCTGCCAATAGAAGAGATGAAGCTTTAGATCACGCTTTATTTCATGGACCTCCAGGTTTAGGTAAAACAACTTTAGCTCATATTTTGGCTAATGAATTGCAAGTTGGCATTAAAGTTACTTCAGGACCTGTTTTAGACAAGCCAGGAGATTTAGCAGGTTTACTTACAAACCTAGATGAGAGAGATGTTTTATTCATAGATGAAATCCATAGATTAAGTCCAATTGTAGAAGAGTATTTATACTCAGCAATGGAAGATTATAAGATTGATATTATGATTGAATCTGGCCCAAATGCTAGAACCGTTCAAATCAACTTAGAACCTTTTACGCTTATTGGTGCAACCACTCGTTCTGGCTTACTAACAGCTCCTATGCGAGCTCGTTTTGGAATTAGTAGTAGATTACATTATTATTCAACTGAACTTTTAACTACAATCATTCAAAGAAGTGCTAGCATTTTAAAAGTTCCAATCTCTATGGAAGCTGCAGTAGAAATAGCTGGAAGAAGTAGGGGAACTCCAAGAATTGCAAATGCATTATTGAGAAGAGTTCGAGATTTTGCACAAATAAAAGGAGATGGAACAATATCTATAGCAATTGCAAAATATGCTTTAAAAGCACTTAATGTTGATGCACATGGATTAGATGAGATGGATAATAAGATCTTAGCCACTATCATAGATAAATTTAAAGGAGGGCCAGTTGGTATAAGTACAATTGCTACAGCTGTATCAGAAAATACAGAAACTATAGAAGAAGTTTACGAACCTTTTTTAATTCAACAGGGTTTTATTATGAGAACACCTAGAGGTAGAGAAGTCACAGCTTTAGCTTACGAACATTTAGGTAGAACAAAAGGTAGAAGTCAGGGAGAATTATTTTAAATCTTTCTGATATAAACATCAAAAACTATTTAGTTCAAAAATGAATATAAAAAAAGTAATACCTATTTTAGAATGGCTGCCCAACTATAATACTTCTTTATTTAAAGGAGATTTAGTAGCAGGTATAACTGTTGGTATTATTTTAATTCCACAAGGTATTGCATATGCTTTAATTGCAGGTTTACCTCCAATTTACGGTTTGTATTGTGCATTAGTGCCCCAAGTGATGTATGCCATTTTTGGTTCATCTAGACAAGTAGCTATTGGGCCAGTTGCAATGGATTCTTTAATTGTTGCAACAGGTGTTTCTACATTGGCATTAGCAGGTTCAGAAAGTTACATATCAATAGCAATTTTACTAGCATTAATGGTAGGTACTATTCAGTTTATACTTGG
>CAXBAC010000147.1:0-6422 GCA_963973485.1 uncultured Polaribacter sp.
AACCGCCATTTAAACTATTTCTTGGATTTCCTTCTCCTGTACCTGCCCAAATAACACTTGGGTTCGATTGTTGAATAGCAACTGCACCAATTGATGCTGTAAGTTCTTTTTCGAAAATAGGTTCCCATTTTACACCACCAGAAGTAGATTTCCAGATACCTCCAGAAGCAGTACCTACATACATAATTTCTGGGTTAGATTCTACAACATCTATAGATGTTACACGTCCAGACATTCCTCCTGGACCAATGTTTCTAGGTTTCATGTTTTTTACTAAATCCATTGAAAACTCTTGAGAAAAGAGTAGGGAAGTAGCACATAAAAAAAGTAAGGTTAGTAGTTTTTTCATTGTATAAGTTTTGTTTTTATTTTAAAATTCGCGAACAAGATACAAAATAGAAAACGCTCAATAAAAATTGAGCGTTGTTTTTAACAGTTTGATTTGTATAGAATAATTGTATTTATTCTTCTTCTTTCTTTTTAGGTTCTCTTTTTGCATCTTTTAAAGCTTGCATGAGCATCCATTCTATTTGACCATTAGTAGAACGAAATTCATCTGCAGCCCATTTTTCAATAGCTTTAATCATATCTTCATTAACTCGCAAAGCGAAAGCTTTCTTTTTTGCCATATTTAAATCTGTAGTCTTTTTATTTTTTAGACGATTGTATAAAATTTGTAACAACTGTTATTAATTCTTTTGAAATTGGATAATCTGCAGTCATGTACGACTTCATATTATCTTCATCTTTTTGAATATCTTTTAAAGGATGATTCATGTTTTTTATGATAACTAATTCAGCATCTGGTTTTGCTTTTTTTAAGTTTTCTGCATCAGAAACTTGTACTTGTATGTCTTTATCTCCATTAATAAGTAGTGTTGGAATACTTACATTTTGTATTTCTTTAACAGGGTCTAAAGCAATCCAAGAGCTTAAAAAAGGTTGGTTTTGAGGTGCGAAAAGTGATAACAGATTTGGATTTACTTCTTTAATTTCACCAGTTTCTTTTAATTCTTTTAGGTATTGCTCAGTAAGTTTTCCAAATTCTGCACTTTGAGCAGTAACTTGTCTTACCAAAGTTTTATCAATTGTTTCTCCTGTGCCTGCTATTGAAATGTATTTGTCTACATTTTCTAATGCTAACATTGCAATTAATGAACCTTGACTATGCCCAGCTAAAATTATATCTGAAAAGCGATCGTCTTTCTTAAAATGATTTACGACTTCTTTAACATCGCTCACAAAATCAGAAATAAAAATTCCATCTTGTTGAATAAACTTTATGTTGTTAGGATTGGCTGTTCTTTTATCATAACTAAAAAAAGCAATATCATTTTTATTAATAGCTTCTCTAAATTGTTGAATATATTGAGGCTGATTTCCATTTCTATCAACACTTCCAGAACCATGAACCCATATAACTAAAGGCTGGTTTTCTTGAGAAAGTGTTAATGTTCCAGGCAATTGAATTGCTTGATTATTTATAGTAATTTCTTCTGTTTGTATTTGTGCAAAAGATGCTGATGCTGCAAATACAGATAGTATAATGTAGGTTACAATTCGAATCATAATTAGTTTATTTTTTGTTGATACGTTTCTAAAACATTTTTTGCTTCTTGTTCTTTTTTAGTACCAATTAATATTTTTTTTCCATTCGTAAGTTCAAGTTGAATACCAATATCACCAGAAACATTTATAGCAATACCTTTAGATTTATTCCAAAGAAAACCACCTTTTAAACCCCAACCACCATAATCTCCAATAGGGTCATAAATTCTTACATGAGCTTTAGAAATTTCTTCCCAAGTAATATGTCTTGTTTTTAAATGAAAAGGGAAAAACTGATAATGAATACCTTTGTCATCAATTCTGGTAATTAATTTAAAGAAAAATAGTGGTGCAATAGACAGTAGCAAAACACCTAAGGTGATTAAAAAACCATTTGTTGTAAAGTTTGAATTATCTTTTGCATATTCGTTAATTATTAGCACAAGAGGAACCACCAAACTAACACCCATTAAAAGGATGAACCAAGTTTGTGTAAATTTTTGTTCTTCTTTAAATACTTTCATTTTAACGGTTTTTATCTTTTTCTAAAAGCGCATAAACACCTCCATTTGTGTTTGAATATACGTTAATAACTCTCCAACCTTGTTTTGCATGAGTATTGATATCATCTTCAAAATTATTTTGGCTATTAGACCAGCTCATTTTTTGCTTTAAAAACTTGTATTCTTTCATATTATCTGTTTTTATCTCTTTCTAAAATCATGCTGTTCCATCCTGAAGGTATTTTTACAAATCGCCAACCTTCCCTTGCATGTAGATTTAATAAATCTTCAAAATTTTGAGTTCTATTTCTGAAGCCTAATTTTAGTTCAACAACTTTATATTCTTTCATGATTTTTCGTTTTTATCTTCATTTAAGATTGTAAATGCCAGAACAACACCAATAATAGTTCCAATCATTGAACCATACACAGTACTCATGGCAATGCTGCCTGTTACTGCGCCAATTGTTGTGCCAACTGAAGTACCAAAAGTAACTCCAATTGCTATTGCTGATATTTGTTTGTTATTCAAGATTTTTTATTTTTTGTTTGCTGTTGATTTATCATCAAGCCCAAAACAAATCCAACTCCAGCTCCAATGGGTAGCCCTAATCCTGTACTGTTAAAAATTATTCCAATCCCAGCACCAAAAATTAATCCAATATATGCACCTTTATTTTTCATATTAATGACTCAAAGTTCCAGCATTTACAACAGGAGAAGCTTCTTTGTCTCCACATAAAATAACTAATAAGTTGCTAACCATGGCTGCTTTTCGTTCTTCATCTAACTCAACAATTTCTTTTTTATTCAGTTCTTCTAAAGCCATGTCTTGCAGCAACAATTGCTGTAGCTTGTTGTCTTTTTAACATAGCAGATGCTATTTCGTTTGCATAAGCTAAATAACCAATTCTAGCTTCTAAAACTTCTATACCAGCAATAGTTAAACGTTCATCAATTTCTTTTTCTAAAGCTTCAGAAACTTCATTTACACTAGATCTTAATGTAATATCTTCATCATGTCCTTCATCAGCAAAATTATCATAAGGATACATACTTGCTAGTTTACGAACTGCAGCATCAGTTTGAACACGTACAAAATTTTCGTAATTATCTACATCAAAAGCAGCTTTATACGTATTGGTAACTCTCCAAACTAAAATGGTAGAAATCATTACTGGGTTTCCTAATTTATCATTCACTTTTAAACGCTCACTATCAAAGTTACTCGCTCTTAAAGAAATTTTCTTTTTTGTATAAAAAGGATTTGCCCAATACAAACCGTTTGCTTTTATAGTACCTACATATTTACCAAATAAAACTAAAACCTTTGAGGTGTTTGGATTTACCAAAATAAAGCCAAAAAAACTAAAAAAACCAATAACAATTGCTGGAATATATAATGGTGTTTGTTGAACTATTGACATTGTAATTCCTCCAAAAAATAAGATTAGAACTACTAATAACATTAAATAACCATTTGCTGGTTTAATAATTTTTTCTGCTTCCATGTGTTTAAGTTTTATATTGATATTAAAATGATATCACAAAGATATACTATTTTTTTATGATTTTCCAAAATTTCTGATAATTATTTTTTTACTTTTGTTAAAAATTAATTAGAACTCATATATATGAAATTTAAACTATTATTGTTATTGCCTGCATTTTTAATGATGAAAACATCTTCTGATGATGCTATATTTTGGGGACAAAATGGGCATAGAGCTACAGGTGCAATTGCTGAACAGTATTTAACAAAAAGAACAAAAAGAAAAATTGATAAAATTTTGAAAGGTGAGAGTCTAGCTTTTGTTTCTACTTATGCAGATGAAATAAAGTCTGATAGAAAATACAGAGAATTTTCTCCTTGGCACTATGTAAATATGGGCTTAGATGAGTCTTATGCTACAGCAGAAAAAAATCCTAAGGGAGATTTAGTTACTGCTATTGCAAAATGTAAAGCTGTTTTAAAAGATAAAAATAGTTCTTATGAAGATCAGGTTTTTTATTTAAAATTATTGGTTCATTTTGTAGGAGATTTACATCAACCTATGCATATTGGTAGAAAAGAAGATAAAGGAGGTAATAATGTGCAAGTTCAATGGTTTGGAAAAGGAACAAACTTACATTCAGTTTGGGATACAAAAATGATTGAAGCTTGGAATATGAGTTATTTAGAATTGGCAAATAACGCAAAAGATTTATCAATAAAACAAGTAGAAGCTATTGAAGAAGGTACTGTTTTAGATTGGGTAGAAGAAATTCATGATATTACTAAAGAAGTGTATAATTCAGTTAAAATAGGTGAAAATTTAAGGTATCAATATTCTTATAATCACTTTGGAACAGTAAGAACTCAATTGCAAAAAGGAGGAATTCGTTTGGCTAAAATTTTAAATGATATTTATAATTAATCATTTGATTATCAGTATTTATAATACGTTAAATACCTGTTAATTATAACTGTAAGTTGTAAAAATAATATTTAAAATAGTACTTTTATAATTATGAATATAAAATATTACAGCTTAATTTTAATGGTGTTACTTTCTTTTTCTTGTAAGAAAGAAATTACAAAAAAAGTCGATGATAAAGAAGTTGTTAAAAATGAAAATCAAATTACTGCTGTAGTAACTTACAACTATAATCAATTAAAACCTTTTTTAGAAAAAAAAGATAACAAAGTTTATGTTGTTAATTTTTGGGCAACTTGGTGTGCACCTTGTGTAAAAGAATTGCCTTATTTTGAAAAAATAGGTGAAAAATATAAAGATAAAAATGTTGAAGTTTTATTGGTGAGTTTAGATTTTCTGAATCAAGTTGATAAAAAGTTGATACCTTTTATCAATCAAAAAAAGCTACAATCTAAAGTAGTTTTATTAGATGATGTCAACGAAAATGTTTGGATAAATGCTATTGACGAAAGTTGGAGTGGAGCATTGCCAGCAACTTTAATTTATAGCAAAAATAATAGAAAGTTTTTTGAACAATCTTTTGATTATGAAACTTTAGAAAATGAATTACAAACCTTTTTAAATCAATAAATTATGAAATCAATTAAATCGATTCTATTGCTTGTTTTGGTTGCAATAAGTGCAGCTGCTTTTACTTTAAAACCAGAAAATGGCTATAAAATTGGAGATACTATTGAAGACTTTTCATTAATAAATATTAATGATACTAAAGTTTCTTTATCAGATTATTCGAATGCAAAAGGGTTTATTATCATATTTACATGCAATACTTGCCCATATTCTGTAGCAAATGAAGATAGAATTATTGCTTTAAACACAAAATATGAAAGCAAAGGATATCCTGTAATTGCTATAAACCCAAATGATCCAGAAGTTGTACCTGATGATAGTTTAGATAAAATGAAAGTTAGAGCTTCAGAAAAAGGATTTAATTTTCCTTATTTGTTAGATAAAGGTCAGAAAGTATATCCAAAATTTGGAGCTTCTAAAACACCTCATGTTTTTATTGTGAGTAAACCAGCTATGAAAGTAGAATATATTGGTGCAATTGATGATAGTTCTAGAAACCCAAATGCAGTTAAAGAAAAGTATGTAGAAAACGCTGTTGATGCTTTATTAGCAGGTAAATCAATAGAAAAAAGAGAAACAAAAGCAATTGGTTGCTCTATAAAAACAGCTTACTAATACATTTTTACAATAAAAAAAATCCCAAACTTGCTTGGGATTTTTTGTTAAAAAACATTTTTTTAGCTATATATTTTTTGATATAAATCTTTGTAAATATTTAATATAATAGCTCTTTTCATTTTCATGGTAGGTGTAAGATGTCCTGCTTCAATAGACCATTCATCAGCAGTTAATTCAAAGCGTTTTATTTGTTCCCATTTCCCAAAATTAGAATTACATTCATCTACAGCATCTTGAAATTTCTTTAGAACTCTTTCATTTTTAATTAAATCGTCATTAGAAGAAAAAGCTATTTTTTTATCTTTTGCCCATTCTTTTAAATATTCATAATTAGGTTGAATAATTGCAGCAGGCATTTTTTCATTTTCACCTACAACCATAACTTGTTCTATAAATAAAGACTGTTTTAACTGCCCCTCTAATAAAGGCGGAATTACATATTTACCTCCAGAAGTTTTAAACATTTCTTTAGTTCTGCCTGTGATCTTTAAAAAACCATCTGCATCTAATTCACCTTTATCTCCGGTATGAAAATAGCCTTCTTTTAAAACTTCTGCAGTTTTATCAGGATCTTTGTAATAGCCTTGCATTACATTTGGTCCTTTAACTAAAATTTCGCCATTTTCAGCAATCTTAACTTCTACATTGCTAATAACTCTACCAACTGTACCAACTCTAAAACCTTTAACTCCATGATCATCTATGC
>CAXBAC010000148.1:0-6415 GCA_963973485.1 uncultured Polaribacter sp.
AGAATTAGTTAAATAAATAAATAAATAAATAAATAAATTTGGATGGCAAATTAAAATTTGGATGGCAAATTAAAATTTGAAAATATATAAACATATTTTTTTTCTGTTTTAAAAGAAAATATAAGAAATGGTAATGCTAGTGAGTACAAGTATAAATATTCAACATGACCAGCTTTTCCAATATAAGTTGCAGTTATTGTAATACCTAAATTTAAAAAAATAAAAAAAAGAATTCTTGCTAATTTTATTTTGTTATTTATAGCTAATAGGCTACATATAACATAAACAAAACTACTTAATAAATGGAAATATGCTAATGTATCTAATTCAAAATGTTTTCCTAAAATAAAGCCAACAAAACCAAATATTGCGTTGAATAGACTTAACCTGTAAGTTGCTTTTACAACCCTTTTTGAATTTGATTTTCTAGTGAGTTTTAACATGTTTTGGTTTAAATACTACACCCCAAAAATGTTAATTAGTACATTATGATTTGGGGGACAAAGTTATAAAAATAGTGATTTTTTTTCTAATTGTTTACAGACATTTCAATTTTACTTAAAAAAAAACTCCTAAATAGTAAATTATTTAGGAGTTTTAGTTTAGTAAGAAAAATTATTATTTCACATCAACTAATTCAACATCAAAAATTAAAGTTGCGTTTGGTGGAATTACACCTCCAGCACCTTGCGAACCGTAAGCTAAGTTAGATGGTATTACAAAACGAGCTTTATCACCCACTTTTAATAATTGTATACCTTCATCCCAACCAGATATTACTTGACCAACACCAACATTAAAATCAATAGGTTGTTTTCTTTTGTATGAAGAGTCAAACACAGTACCATCTAACAACTGTCCTTTATAATGTACAGAAACACCAGCACCTTTTGTTGCTTGTTTTCCATTACCATTTTGTAAAATTTTATAACGTAAACCACTAGCAGTTTCTTCATAACCAGCAGCAACAGAATCTAATAATTCTTTTTGCTTTGCTTTTTCTGCTGCTTCACGTTTTTCTCTAGCCCCTTCAAAAGTTCTAAATGCCTCAATAGCATTAAAGTTTTTTGCATCATCTCCAACTCTCAAAATTTCTACAGTCATTTCATCACCTTGATTTACAGTGTCAACAACATCTTGCCCTTCAATTACAGATCCAAAAACGGTATGTTTACCATCTAGCCATGGAGTAGGAACGTGGGTAATATAAAACTGACTTCCGTTTGTAGCAGGGCCAGAATTTGCCATAGCCAATTTACCTGGAGCATCATGTTTTAAGTCTGGATGAAACTCATCATCAAATTTATAACCAGGATTTCCTGTACCAGTTCCTTGAGGACAACCACCCTGAATCATAAAATCTGGAATTACTCTGTGAAATTTTAAGCCATCATAATATGGAGTGCCTTGAGGTTTAGCACTATTTTCCATATTTCCTTCAGCTAAAGCTACAAAGTTTCCCACAGTTCCAGAGGCTTTTTCGTCTTCTAGTTGCACTAATATTTCACCTTTTGGTGTTTTGAATTTTGCGTATAATCCGTTATTCATCATTTAAAATTTAATCTTATTAATATTAAAAAATGTACTTATTGAGTAAAGTAAATTATTTTTTTGCATTTAAGATTGATAGGCCATAAGCCAAACCAATATTTATATTTGTTGAATTTACATTGCCAAAAGGAGACCACATTTGCCCACCAGAAGCATGTAAAGACAAATCATTGTTAACATGATAGTTAAAACCTAGAGTTGGCCTAACTAAAATACCTTCTCCAGAATCTACTCGCCCTCCACCAGAAACACCTGCAGACATTTCTAAAAATGTAGAAATTTTTTCATTAAAGAATTTATTACTTCTAATGCCTAATCCAAAAACACCATGTGCATAACCGCCAGATTTGCCTTTATATGCAAAAGAAGCCTCACCTGCCAAATAAAACCTACGATTTATATCGTACATTACTTTTAAACCAATTAATTGTAAATCACTACTTGGAATTCCGAATTTAGCTACATCAAAATAAGTTTGGTTTTGCACTGCTAATTGAATGCCTTGTGTTTTTATTTTTGTTACTTTTTCTTTTGTGAAAGGATCTGATATTCCACCACTTAAACCGTAATATTTTAAGCTAAAGCCGGCTGTATAAGCTTGAAAACTAGCAACTCCTCCTATAGATCTGTGGTAACCTCCATGAACACTTAAACCAAACTTCTCTGTAATTCTAATATCTGCGCCAGCATTTGGATATGCAGTTAACCCACCTTCAGGAAAAATTCTTCCACCAGCAGCACCAATACCCATTTTTGCAAAAAAGTTTATGTATTTTGTTTCTATAAAGTTCTTACCAACACCAAAAAATAAATCCATAAATCCAGCTGTTAAACCTGCGTACATAGCATCTACATGGGCGTAAATAAATGTATTTTCTGTTAAATATCGTTGATATTCAAAGCCTAAGATTGAAAGCGTATTATCAATTTGCTGATAACTTGGGTTTGTACTAGCGTCTGTTCTAGAGTTTCCTATTGGAAAAAAATAATCAAAAGTTACTTGCTGTACGCTTTTTACTGCAGGTTTTACCTCAAAAATATCTTTAGAAGTGTTATTTACTATAAAAGTTTTTTGAGCTTCTGCATAGGAACTTTTTCTTAGTGTTGTTGGTATTTCTATAAAAAAAGAAACATTATCGTTTTTTTGAATACCTGTAAAGAAATTTACATGTCCATATTGTACTCCAAAAGAAAAAGCATCGGTTTTGTATTGTAAGCCTGCGTTTGGATATACTATGCCACCTCCATTTACTAAACTTCTGTAACCACCTCCACCACCAAAGTGAATGTTTGCATCAAAAAATAAGTTTTTATATAATGGAAAGTTAACCCCTAAGTTAACCCCCAACGTAAATAAACCTCCTTGATCTCCTGTAATAGCAGTGTGAAAACCTGCACCTGTATATAACCAATCATTTAGAGGTATGTTATAGTTAAGGCCAACAAAACCCATTGTTGGTTGCAAATTATAACCTACTTTTTCATCTGGTTGATGAACCAAAATATAATTTAACCTTATTGTATTGTGAAGCTCTTTAGTTTTTAAGTCGGATAAATTATAATCTTGTGAAAAAAATTGAAGCGTAAAAAAAGTTAGTATGTAAAAAAATATTTTTTTCATGGCTTCTATTTTTTAAATTCACTAGTAAAATGCAATTTAACATTTGGGTATTTGCTTTGTGTCATTTGAATTGTAAAAGCAGAATCTGCTAAAAAAACCAATTGACCTTGCTTGTCTTTAGCTAAGTAACGTTGTTTTACTCTTTTGAACTCTTTAAATTCTTCACTTTTTACATCAGTTGGTTCTACCCAACAAGCTTTGTGTACATTTAAATTTTCATAGGTACATTTTGCACCATATTCATGTTCTAGTCTGTATTGAATAACTTCAAACTGTAAAGCACCAACAGTTCCAATTACTCTACGCCCATTCATTTCTATAATAAACAATTGAGCAACACCTTCATCCATCAATTGATCTAAACCTTTGTATAGTTGTTTAGACTTCATTGGGTCTGCGTTGTTTACGTATCTAAAATGTTCTGGAGAAAAACTAGGGATTCCTCTAAAATTTAATTCTTCACCTTCTGTAAGTGTATCACCTATTTTAAAGTTTCCAGTATCATGAATACCAACAATATCTCCAGGATAAGATTCGTCTACAATTTCTTTTTTTTCTGCAAAAAATGCATTTGGACTGGAGAATTTTACCTTTTTACCATTTCTAACATGTAAATATGGTGAGTTTCTTTTAAAAGTTCCAGATACTACTTTTATAAACGCTAGCCTATCTCTGTGTTTTGGATCCATATTTGCATGGATTTTAAACACAAAACCAGTCATTTTTTTTTCTTTAGAGTCAACCAAACGTTCTTCAGCTTTTTTTGGTTGAGGAGCAGGAGCTATTTCAATAAAAGCATCTAATAATTCTTTTACACCAAAATTATTTAAAGCAGAACCAAAAAATACAGGTTGTAATTCACCTTTTAAATATTCATCATTATTAAAGTCTGGGTAAACTTCGCTAATTAACTCTATTTCTTCACGTAAAGTATTTGCAGCCTTTTCACCAACAGCTTCATCTAGTTTTGGGTTTGATAAGTCATCAAACTCAATACCTTCAGAAATCGTTGTTTTATTATCACCAGAAAAAAGATTTAATTTCTTTTCCCAAATATTGTAAATTCCTTTAAAATCGTACCCCATACCAATTGGGAAACTCATAGGAGTTACTCTTAAACCGAGTTTTTGTTCAACTTCATCTAATAAATCAAAAGCATCTTTACCTTCTCTATCTAGTTTATTGATAAAAACTAGCATTGGTATGCTTCTCATTCTACAAACTTCTACTAGTTTTTCTGTTTGTGGCTCAACACCTTTTGCTACATCAATCACCACAATAACACTATCTACAGCTGTTAACGTTCTAAATGTATCTTCAGCAAAGTCTTTGTGACCAGGCGTATCTAGGATGTTTATTTTTTTATCTTTATAAATAAAAGCTAATACAGAAGTAGCTACAGAAATACCTCTTTGACGTTCAATTTCCATAAAATCAGAAGTAGCTCCTTTTTTAATTTTATTATTTTTTACAGCACCTGCTTCTTGTATGGCACCACCAAATAATAACAATTTTTCAGTTAATGTAGTTTTACCAGCATCTGGGTGAGAGATTATACCAAATGTTCTTCTACGTGCTATTTCTTTTAAAAAACTCATTTATAAAATTTGAGGGGCAAAGATACATTTTACAAAACCAATTGTCAACGATAAGTATTTCAAATATAGTGTTGAAGTTATTTTATAAAGATGGATTTTTTTTAATTAAAAATTGAACCATTTTTCAATATCTTTAAAAGAAGAAAAAAAATATAGTTTTACTCTATAACTTCAATGGTCATTTGAATGTCATTTATAGGCCATTCATCTACACCTACTTTTACTTTAGATATTTTATCCATAGTATCAAAGCCAGAAATAACTTCGCCAAATACAGTGTGCTCATTATCTAAATGATGTGCTCCATCTCTTTTATGAACAATATAAAATTCAAAAGGACTAGTTAGTTTATTAGGATTATTTTCCCATTGTCTGGCTGCTGCTAAAGCTCCATATTTATGAGTTCTATGACTTTTAAATTCAGGATTTAATAAATAATTACCATATTTTCTACGCTGCTTTTGTGTGTACATATGGTCTGAATTACCACCTTGAATAACAAAGTTCTTAGCTACTCTATAAATTACAGTGGTATTAAAATACTTTATTTTAGTTAAAAAAATAAAATTTGCTCTGTGAATAGGTACATCTTCATATAAACGTAACTTTATATCACCAAATTTTGTTTTAATAATTACTTTGGTTTCAGGGTTTTGTTTACCGAACTCAGTAAAAAAAGCTTCTGTGTTAGTACTGTTTAAACTATCCCAATCTTTTGTAATTTTTTGTTTCTTCTTTTTCTTAACCCTTTCTTTTAGGCTCTCTTTTTCTGAAGTAGCTGGTTTAGTTTTTTTTGAGTTGCAATTCATCAAAACAATTGCAGCAGACAAGAATATTATTTTAAGAAACGTTTTCAAACTTTTTAATTAGATTAATCAAGCATCAAATATAAATCATCATAATAAAAGAATAGAAATATTTGATGATTTTATAATAATATTAGCTTTTTAAGCTATTTGATTGCAGTATATTTGTAATTATGGAAGAACAAGTGATTTTAGTTGATAAAAACGACAATCAAATTGGCACAATGCCAAAAATGGAAGCTCACGAAAAAGCACTTTTGCATAGAGCTTTTTCTGTATTTATTTTTAATAAAAAAGGGGAGTTAATGTTGCAACAAAGAGCTGCACATAAATATCATTCTCCTTTATTATGGACAAACACATGTTGCTCTCATCAAAGAGTAGGAGAGAGCAATGTTGAAGCTGGAAAAAGAAGGTTGCAAGAAGAAATGGGCTTTTCTACAGATGTTAAAGAAGTCTTTTCTTTTATTTATAAAGCACCTTTTGATAATGGTTTAACAGAGCACGAATTTGATCATGTTATGGTTGGTAATTTCGATGATGAACCAAATTTAAACCCAGATGAAGTAGCAGCTTATAAATGGATGTCTTTAGAAGATGTTAAAAGTGATATGGAAAATAATCCATCAATTTATACAGAGTGGTTTAAAATAATTTTTAAAGAATCTTACACAAAACTTACCAATGGCTAAAGTTACAGTACATAGAAAAGCGCATTTTAATGCAGCACATCGTATATATAGAAAAGATTGGACAGATGCCAAAAACTTCGAAGTATTTAACAAGTGTAGTAATCCTAATTTTCATGATCATAATTACGAGTTAATTGTGTCCTTAAC
>CAXBAC010000149.1:0-6407 GCA_963973485.1 uncultured Polaribacter sp.
TTAGCAATATCTTCACCAGGTTTGTAATATCCTTTAAACCAAAAAGGAATGTTACTTGCGCTAATTCCGCTAATTTCTCCTTCTAAATGTTCGTCTTTTTCTTGCAAATCTGTAGAACTTCCAAGCATCATAATTTCTTTTTCAAAAAAGTCTGATGGCAAATCGAAATTGTGTAAAGAAAGTACTTGTTTAATTCCTGAGCTTTTTATAGCGTCAATCATTTCATCAGTAACAGGTATTCTTTTACTCGTTTTTCCTGTTGTACCAGAGCTTAAGGCAAAATAAGAAGGTGTGTTTGGCCAAGTAACATCTGTTTCACCATCATGTAATTTGCTCCACCATTTTTTATTGATTTTATGATAATCGAAATACGGAACTTTCTGAGCAAATATTTTTGGTATGTTTTCGCTTTCTAATATTTTTTCGAAACCATAATGCTCCCCAAACTGTGTTTTTTTAGCAGTTTCCAAGAGGTCTTTCAAAAGCTCTTCTTGTGCTTCTATATGATTGGTGTCTGGTAAAATGGTATCAGTTAAATTAATAACTCCCTTTATTAAGTTTCCTAGTATTGGCATGGTTCTAATTTTTATACAAAAATGCATTTAAATTGAAATAAAACTTAACTCGATTCATAAAAAAAGGGATGCAATTCAAAAGGAATTATCAACAGAAAATTTTAGCGTTAATATTTATAGCATATGTGCTACAAATTTTTTTTGATTTTTATTTTCTTTAGGGAAATCGAAAAAACAGTATTATGGACAGTCAAAATAAAAACGAGCTTGATTTTATAAAAGCTTACGAAAAAAAAGGGTTTACAAACTCGTATAGAATTAATGGTAATAAATTGATAGAAAATGGGTCTAACCACGAATTTAATCCAAAGGATATTACAGTAGTTGCAAAACATAGATATGAAGGGCAAAGTAATCCTGATGACATGTCTATATTGTATGTAGTTGAAACTAATAAAAATACCAAAGGAACTATTTTAGCAGCTTATGGACCCTCTGCAGATAATGGAATGCTCGAGTTTTTTAATCAAATTCCTGAAGAAAATATTTCACAATCCAAAAGTATTTTAAACTCTTAATTATCTGAAGATAAGATTTTTGAAAACAAAAAAAATAGCGATTGCTATTCTTTTTTGTTTTTTCTTTTGTTGTTGTAATAGGTGGTTGCTATTAGCACAACACCAATCAATATACTATAGTAAAAAATACTTAAGTTTTTACCCTGAAACATAAAATAAAGTCCAGAAACAATTGCTAAGACACCAATGAACATTAAAAAATAGTACGTTATCTTTTTCATCTGTATTATTTATTATTCGGAATTGGAGGAGGTCCATCAGGAATAATTGCCTTATACACTTCATCTCCTTTTCGCTCTTTGTATTCTGCTTTTACTTCTTTTACTAAATCAGGATTTTCAAACAAATCAAGCATGGTCATAGACATAGCTTTGCTTGCGTATACCATTCCTTTATGACCAATACTCATGCCTCCACAAGCCACAACAGCCCAAGAATGCCAAGGAGTATCTATAGGTGCAGTGGTAACTCTTAAGTTAATGTTCGCCACATTCCAACTTACATCCCCTACATCTGTGCTTCCTCCACCAGAATTGTCTAAGGTTGTTCTTAAAGGATTAATTTTAGCATCCATTCCCAATTGCTCTTTTCCAGTAACTTCTTGAATTTTTTTTCCGAATGCAATTTCCTCATCAGTATAGTTTATGGGTCCTAAAATCTCTAGATTTTTTTGCATGATTTCTCCACCAGTTCTATTGACTAACACTTCGTAAATACCAGAAATTAAAGACACTTTATAATCTACATTTGCCATTATTGCAGCACCTTCTGCCATTTTCATCACTTGTTCGTAAACTGGCATCATTCCAGAACGTTTAGAATCACGTACTCTAACCCAAAGGCGAGAATAATCTGGAACAACATTCACAACCTGTCCACCATCTTGAATGTGATAATGCATTCTAACTGTAGGTTTTACATGCTCTCTGTAATAATTGATTCCTGATGTATACAATTCCAAAGCATCAGATGCAGAGCGTCCATTCCAAGGATCTGCAGCAGCATGTGCAGCTTGCCCAAAAAACTCGACTTTAAAATCAACCAAAGCCAAAGAACTTTGCACGTCAGCTTCAGTTACAGGAGCTGGATGCCAACTGATATTTACATCTACATCATTCCAAAGACCAGCATTTACCATCCAAATTTTTCCAAAGAATTTTTCTTCAGATGGAGTTCCAAAAAACTTTACAGTCCCTTTTATTTTGCCTTGTTGAATGAGTTCTTTTATAGCAACTGCAGCACCTAAACTACCAGCACCAAATAAATTATGTCCACAACCATGACCAGGATTTCCTTCAGTAATTGGCGACTTTGTAGGTACTGGGTTTTGTGACAAACCAGGTAAAGCATCAAATTCGCCTAAAACACTTATAACAGGTTTTCCTGAACCATAAGTAGCAACAAAAGCAGTTGGCATTTGGGCAACACCTCTTTCAACAGTAAACCCTTGTTTTTCTGCATAATCAGCCAATATTTTTGAAGATTCAGTTTCTTCGAAAGCAGTTTCTGCTGCTTGCCAAATATCATCGCTAATTTTAATTAATGCATTTTGATGTTTTTCTATCGCTTTTAATAGTGCTTTTTTATTTTTTGTAAGTTGTTGACTTTGAAGTGTGAAGATTGAAAATAGTAAAAGAGGTAAAATCCCTTTTCTTAAAGTGGAGTTTTTCATGGAGAAGTTGTTTTCTCAAATATACTGAAAAAACAACTTATTTTTTTATTGAATCTTAGGTGTTTAAAAGTTTTATTTCAATAAATCTGTCTTAATCTTATTTACATATTTTGTGGCTATTTTCTTTGTTTTAAAATAATACATCAAAAATATTAGAATTGATACAAATACTGAAGAGAAAATAAAGAAGGTAATATTGTAAAACATTGCTAGTATTACTAGAGATGAGAGTATGCCAATGGTTAATGAAAATAAAATAAACTTGGTGAAATTACATAAAATTGTTATTCCAATTCCTCTTTTATTTTCTGATGCAATTAACTTAGAATTTACAGCAATATTTGTTTCCTTTCCTTTAAAAATTATGGGAACATTTAGTTTTATGTTACTTGAAAATCCAAATTCAAATAAATCTGATTTTTCTAAATTCTTGATTTCTGAAAACTCTTTTAGAGTGAGATTTTTTATAATAACTTCAGACATTTTTATATGCACAGTAAAAAATATTTACTGATTACATTTTACATTATTCTGCAACACTATCAATCAAAATGGTAATCAAATCAATTGCAGCTTGCGCAATTTTTGTGCCAGGCCCAAAAACACCAACAGCACCAGCATCAAATAAATATTGATAGTCTTGAGCAGGTATAACTCCACCTACAATAACCATAATATCTTCTCGTCCGTATTTTTTAAGTTCGGCAATTACTTGGGGCACTAAGGTTTTATGCCCAGCAGCTAAGGAGGAAATCCCTAAAATATGCACATCATTTTCTACTGCTTGTTTGGTTGCTTCTTGTGGTGTTTGAAAAAGTGGACCAATATCTACATCAAACCCTAAATCTGCATAACCAGTAGCCACTACTTTAGCACCTCTATCATGCCCATCTTGCCCTAATTTGGCAATCATAATACGTGGTCTTCTACCTTCTAATGCTGCAAATTTATCTGCAAGTTCAGTAGCTTCTTTAAATAATTTATCGTCTTTTATTTCTTTACTATACACACCAGAAATGGTTTTAGTTACAGCTTTATGTCTGCCAAAAACAGCTTCTAAAGCATCTGAAATTTCACCTAAAGTAGCTCTGTTTCTAGCTGCTTTAACAGCTAAATCTAATAAATTTTCTTCACCCGATTTTGCAGCATTGGTTAAATCTACTAAACATTTTTGAACTTCAGCTGTATTTCTATCCGCTTTTAATTGCTGTAAACGTTTTATTTGTGATTTGCGAACAGCTTCATTATCAACTTCTAAAATATGTAAAGGGTCTTCTTGTTGTAGTTTGTATTTGTTAACACCAACAATTACATCTTGTCCACTATCAATTTTTGCTTGTTTTTTAGCAGCAGCTTCTTCAATTCTTAATTTCGGAATTCCTTTTTCAATAGCCTTGGTCATGCCTCCTAAATCTTCCACTTCCTGAATCAATTCCCAAGCTTTGTTGGCAATATTCTCTGTTAACTTTTCAACATGATAACTTCCTGCCCAAGGATCAACTGTTTTTGTTATTTGCGTTTCTTCTTGTAAATATATTTGTGTGTTTCTTGCAATTCTTGCAGAAAAATCCGTGGGCAAAGCAATTGCTTCATCTAAAGCATTGGTGTGTAAACTTTGGGTTCCTCCAAATGCTGCAGCCATAGCTTCTATAGTTGTTCTGGCTACATTGTTAAATGGATCTTGTTCTGTTAAAGACCATCCACTGGTTTGACAATGCGTTCTTAACACTAGAGATTTTGGATTTTTTGGATTGAATTGTTTTACAATTTTAGCCCATAACATTCTGGCAGCACGCAATTTGGCTATTTCTGTAAAATGATCCATACCAATTGCCCAAAAGAACGATAATCTTGGAGCAAAAGCATCGATATCCATACCTGCTTCCAATCCTTTTTTGATGTATTCTAAACCATCAGCTAAAGTATATGCCAATTCAATTTCTGCAGTAGCTCCAGCTTCTTGCATATGATATCCAGAAATAGAAATGGAATTGAATTTTGGCATATGATTACTGGTATATTTAAAAATATCCGCAATAATTTTCATAGATGGAGAAGGAGGATAGATGTACGTATTACGCACCATAAACTCCTTTAAAATATCGTTTTGAATGGTTCCAGATAATAATTCTGGAGCTACTCCTTGCTCTTCTGCAGCAACAATATAAAATGCTAGAATAGGCAAAACAGCACCATTCATAGTCATTGAAACCGACATTTTATCTAGAGGAATTTGATCGAACAACACCTTCATGTCTTCTACAGAATCTATAGCAACTCCTGCTTTACCCACATCACCTTGCACACGTTCATGATCTGAATCGTAACCCCTGTGTGTAGCTAAATCAAAAGCCACAGAGAGTCCTTTTTGCCCTGCTTCTAAATTTCTTCTATAAAATGCATTACTCTCTTCTGCAGTAGAAAAGCCTGCATATTGTCTAATAGTCCAAGGTCTGCGAACATACATTGTAGAATAAGGCCCTCTTAAATTGGGTGCAATTCCTGCAACAAAATCTTCGTGTTTAAAGTTCTTATCTTTTTGCTCTAAGTTTTGAGCTATTTTTATTTGAGATACATCTTTTCTACTCATTGTCTAAACGTGTTTTTTCAACTGTTTCAGAAAGTCGTTTTCTAACAATTGGAGTGATTAATGTTTTTATATTTCTTTGTTTTACAAAAGGATACAACTCTACATCTTGTTTCATTTTATCAACTTTGTTGATTTGCATGTTAGTACCTAATAAAACAATTTCGTTAGAATTAAACTTTTCCTCTTCTTTTGCAGCAGCTTCATTTAGTTTTCTTTGAATAACACCGGCTTTTAATTGGTGTAAAAATCCGCCTGCTTTTTCTATTTGTTGAAAAATGGCTAAAGCTTTTTCTGCCAATTGGTGGGTTATTGTTTCTATATAATAGGCACCGTTAGCAAAACTTTGTGCTTCTTTTAAGTAGCTTTCTTGTTGTAAGATTAGTAATTGATTTCTAGCTATTCTACTGCCAAATTCGTTTGATTTATGGTAAATTTCATCATAAGAAACATTTGAAACAGTATTAGAGCCACCTAAAATAGCACTCATACACTCAGAAGTAGTTCTGAGCATATTTACATTATAATCATACAACGTTTTGTTGCGTAAGCTTGGTTGTGTAAATATATGAGCGGCTTTATTTTCTACATCATATTCGTTAAGCAAAGCTTCCCATAAAATTCGAAAAGCCCTCAATTTTGCAATCTCAAAAAAGTAATTGCTGCCTACTGCAAAATTAAACGTGATTTTAGCAGCAGCTTCTTTACCAAAATGATTTAAATATTCATTGGCATGAGCCAAAGTATACGCTAGTTGCTGTGTACTATTTGCACCTGCGTTTTGATACAAATCTCCAGAAACAGAAATACATTTATGAGATGCAGCTACAATTTTTTCTAATTGATTGTGATCTTCTTTTAAATTGAAAAACCAATTGCCTGTCTCAGCCAAGTTGCCAATAATATCTACTTGAATAAAAGTATTATTTGCATCACAGAAATCAGCGAGTTTGGTTTGAAAATTAGCATCTAAAAAAGAAAGTGTAAAATATAAAGGTGTTTTACCTGGAAAACTTTTAAGTAATGTCTTTGGGTCAAAAGGTTTTGAAGCTTTA
>CAXBAC010000150.1:0-6399 GCA_963973485.1 uncultured Polaribacter sp.
TTCATTCAGTAAATACATTAGCTTGGCCACAGCAGATTCTGTGGTTATATCATTACCACTAATAACACCAATATCTCTTAACCCCATACTTGTTTCGTAATGCCCTTGCTCTACACTACCTCCTGCACATTGTGTTACATTTACAATCTTTATACTTTTTTCAATTGCCGCTTTTAAAAGTTTTATAAACCACGGCTTATCTGGTGCATTACCTGCTCCATAAGTTTCTAAAACTACACCTTTTAAACCTTTTGTACTTAAAATACTTTCCACAACATTTTTTGTAATACCAGGAAAAAGTTTCAATATAACAATATCATTTATTAATTTTTTTCTTACTACTAAAGGTTCTTTTTTAGGTTTAAATAAATAATAATCATTAAAATTTAAATGTACTCCACTTTCTGCTAAAGGTGGATAGTTCATAGATGTAAAAGCTTCAAATTGTGCAGCGTTAATTTTAGTTGTTCTATTAGCTCTGTATAGTTTATACTCAAAATACAACCCAACTTCAGTAACAATAGGGTTACCATCTTTTTGTGCGCAGGCAATTTCTATTGATGTTATTAGATTTTCTTTAGCATCTGTCCTTAAATCACCAATAGGTAATTGAGAACCTGTAAATATGATAGGTTTTTGTAAATTCTCCAACATAAAGCTAACTGTAGAAGACACGTAAGACATGGTATCAGACCCTGATAAAACCACAAAACCATCAAATTTTGAGTAATTTACTTCGATAATTTCTGTAATTTTTTGGTAAAATTCCACGTTCATATTTGAAGAATCTATAGGTTCATCAAAAGAAATGCTTTCTATTTTGCAATTTAACTGCTTTAATTCTGGAATATTTTTTGTGATTTGACTAAAGTCGAAAGCCTTTAAAGCATTTGTTTTATAGTCTTTAATCATTCCAATTGTTCCTCCTGTATATACAATTAATATGTTTGGTTTTTTTGTCATTTTGTCATTTTGTCTTAAAAATTATCCTGTAGCTTTTTGATTTGATACTTTTTTAGTCAATTTTATCATCAAAAATAGAAATGGAATAATTTATGTTGTAAATTTATCAAAGAAATATGACATAAAAATTTTTAAACAATATAAATTATGATGGGATTTTATATACTAATAGGTGCAATATCTTTAGTAAGTTGGTTAGTAAGTAATCAATTAAAAAGTAAATTTAAAAAATACTCAAAAATACAATTAAGAAATGGAATGAGTGGTGCAGAAATTGCTGAGAAAATGTTGGCAGACAATGGTATTTTTGATGTAAAAGTAATTTCTACTCCTGGTAGATTAACAGACCATTACAACCCAGCCAATAAAACTGTTAACTTAAGTGAGGCTGTCTATAATCAAAGAAATGCTGCTGCAGCTGCAGTTGCTGCCCATGAAGTTGGGCATGCTGTGCAACATGCTACTGCTTATGATTGGCTAACAATGCGTTCTAAGTTGGTTCCAATAGTAAGTGTATCATCTAATTTTTCTCAATGGTTAGTTATTGGTGGTTTAATTTTAGGAGCGGCTTCTGGTGAATCTACTATTGGTTTTTACATAGCTGTTGCAGGTTTGGTTTTAATGGGCTTGGCCACACTTTTTAGCTTTATTACATTACCTGTAGAATATGATGCAAGTAACAGAGCATTGGCTTGGCTAAAAAACAAAAATATGGTTTCTCAACAAGAATTAGCAGGTTCTAAAGATGCTTTAAAATGGGCTGCAAGAACTTATTTAGTAGCTGCTTTAGGTTCTTTAGCTATGCTATTATATTGGGGACTTCAAGTACTTGGAGGTAGAGATTAAGAAATGAATACATTATAAAAAAGCCTTTTTGATAACTCAAAAAGGCTTTTTTATTTTATTTAACTTCTTTAAAATTAATCATTCAACTTTAAAACAGCCATAAATGCTTCTTGTGGAATTTCTACATTACCCACTTGACGCATTCTTTTCTTACCTTTTTTCTGCTTTTCTAATAGTTTACGTTTTCTAGAAATATCACCTCCATAACATTTTGCAGTAACATCTTTACGTAACGCTTTGGTAGTTTCTCTGGCAATAATTTTTGCACCAATTGCAGCTTGAATAGGAATATCAAACTGTTGTCTTGGTATTAACGTTTTTAATTTCTCTACAATTTTTTTACCAATTGAATACGCATTATCTGCATGTAAAAGCGCAGAAAGTGCATCTACAGGTTGTGCATTTAGTAAAATATCTACTCTTACTAATTTCGACTCTTTCATTCCTATTGGATGATAATCAAAAGAAGCATATCCTTTAGAAACAGTTTTTAATCGATCATAAAAATCAAATACAATTTCTGCTAGTGGCATCTCAAAAATCAATTCAACTCTTTGAGTAGTTAAATAGGTTTGATTTACAATCTGCCCACGTTTTTCAATACACAAACTCATAACTTGCCCCACAAAATCTGACTTTGTAATGATACTTGCTTTTATAAAAGGTTCTTCTACTCTATCTAATTTAGAAGGATCAGGTAAATCTGAAGGATTGTTTAACATCACAATTTCCTCTGGATTCTTCTTTGTATATGCGTGATAAGAAACGTTAGGTACAGTAGTAATTACTGTCATATTAAACTCACGTTCTAAACGTTCTTGAATAATTTCCATGTGTAACATTCCTAAAAATCCACATCGAAAACCAAAACCTAAAGCTGCAGAACTTTCTGGTTGAAACACTAAAGAAGCATCATTCAATTGCAGTTTTTCCATTGAATAACGCAACTCTTCATAATCTTCTGTATCTACAGGATAAATACCAGCAAAAACCATTGGTTTTACATCTTCAAAACCATCAATAATTTCTGTTGTTGGTTTATGAGCATCTGTAATTGTATCACCAACTTTTACTTCTTTTGCAGTTTTAATCCCTGTAATTAAATACCCAACATCACCTGTTTTTACTGATTTTTTTACAACTTGTTCTAACTTTAAAGTTCCTACCTCATCAGCAAAATAATTTTTGCCTGTAGCCATAAACTTAATTTCTTGCCCTTTTTTTATTTCGCCATTTAAGACTCTAAAATACGTTTCAATTCCTCTGTAAGAGTTATAAACTGAATCAAAAATTAAGGCTTGTAATGGTGCTTCTGGATCTCCTTTTGGAGCAGGAATTCTATCTATAATAGCTGCTAAAATATTATCTACACCAAAACCGGTTTTTCCACTTGCGTGTATTACTTCTTCTGGGTCACATCCCAATAAATCTACAATATCGTCTGTTACTTCTTCTGGATTAGCAGAAGGTAAATCTACTTTATTTAAAACTGGAATAATTTCTAAATCGTTCTCTAAAGCCAAATATAAGTTAGAAATGGTTTGAGCTTGTATACTTTGGGCAGCGTCTACAATTAATAAAGCGCCTTCACAAGCTGCAATAGATCTTGAAACTTCATAGGAAAAATCTACGTGCCCAGGAGTATCAATTAAGTTTAGAATAAATGGTTCTCCATTATGAATATAATCCATTTGAATGGCGTGAGATTTTATGGTAATTCCACGTTCACGCTCCAAATCCATATTATCTAATAACTGATTTTGTTTTTCACGTTCAGTTACAGATCCTGTATAATCTAAAAGCCTGTCTGCTAATGTGCTTTTACCATGATCTATATGCGCAATAATGCAAAAATTTCTAATATTTTTCATTCTTCTATACTTCGTTTACCACTAATGGTTTGCAAAGATAGTTAATAAAATAATCGATTTAGAATGTATGCTATTGGTTTTTTTATGGCAGTAGAGTTTTTATGTTAAAAGTAGCCATTATCATTTAATGTGTCTTTAAATTTAAGCTCGTATTTTTTTGTAAAAAATATGATAAATTAAATATACAAATAACAACCAGAAAAATAAAATAATAGCATGATTTTTTAGAGAAATACTTTGCTCTAAAATGAGTCTCGAATACATAAAAAACTGTATAACTAAAAAGACAAACCAATTAAGGTATCTAAAAGTGTACGTTCCTTTTTTATTTTTTGATATTCGTTTTAGGTAAATCCAAACTCCACTTGCTATCAAATAACAAATTAACAACCCGAAAATAAACCAAATAGCTTTTGTAAATAATCCTCCAAAATATCCAAAATGAATTGGATCTACCAAATTATTTATGGTCATTAAAGTGTTGGTTTCTGATGTGTTTTGTAAAAATAGAACTTCATTTGATTGTGCATCAATAACCACTCTATTGGCTCTATATCTTGGTAATTTTGCATCAGCATTACCTCTAACTTCAATTGTTTTGTTATCATCAGAAATCACAAAAGAACCAAATGTAAAATTCTCTATTTCTTTTTTGGCAATTGCTAAAGCATTGTCATAATCTAAATTATAAGAGAAGTTATTATTAGAAGTATTTATAGATATATTTTCAATCTCTTTATCTTCAATATAATCTGAAATCGAAAATAAATTAGCCCTTTCTGTAAAATACCAAATTGCACTTACAGAAAACAATACTATAAATGGAATAGACCATATTGCAAAAGTTTTATGGAGGTTTTTAGTGTATGCTAGAGCATTATTTTTCTTGCCAATATTTAAAGAGTGTTTTCTTTTATTATTGATAAATTTTAAACCACTAATTAAAGAACCTAATAATAAGAAACCAAAAAGAAGCACAGTAAAATTCCCAACATCTGTAGGAATAAATAAGTTGTAATGTAAATCTCTAAAAAAACGTTGAATTGTTCCTGAAGAACTGCCTTGTATTTTTCCTGTATATGGATTAGCAAAAACATATAATATATCGCCTTTTTTATTTTCTAGGTGAACGATATCTACTAAATAATCTTCTCTTGATTTTTCCCAAAAAGTTATGTATTGGTTAGGGTAATCTGTTTTTAATTGATTTAAAATTTGATTTTTTGATGCCAACTCTTTTTGAGGAGTTGCTCTCATATCTAAATTGAACAACCAATCTAATTCGTGACTAAAAACAGCAACAGTACCAGAAAAACAAACTATAAAAAAAATAATACACAGTTGAACACCTATCCAACTATGTATTGCAAAGTAATTTTTCTTTTTAAGTTTTTTCATTTCTTAACCTCCAAAAAATGGGATTGTAAAAACAAAGAAACATTTTAAAAATAAACTCAATAAATTTACTGTGTTAAAGTATTCAAAATTATGAAATCCTAAAATCTAACATTTCATTTAAGAACAATATTGCAAAACCTATCCTAAAAAATGTTAGCAATTGCGTCTCAAAAAGTTAACAGAAATATTGCGCTTATTTTTGATTAATAATCTCTATTTAATTCTGCAATTGCAATATTAAACTCCTCTTTATTAATTTTTTCATCACCAGATTTATCATAACCTTTAATCATTTCTCCAGCAACCATTCCTCTTAAAAAACTATTTACACCAGCTTCTTTTAGTAAATCTTTTATTTCATCTCTATTCAATGCACCATCTTTGTCTTTATCAAATTTAATAAAAGCTTTTTCTGGAGATGAAAATTTGGTTGTAATTAACGTGTGTATGTCTTTTAATATATTTTCTTTTGCACCCATTTCTAATAATTTTTATCTTTTTATTCCAGATTCTTTTATTGCTTCTTGAAATTCATTCCAGCTTACTAAATTATCATTATTAGCGTCAAAACTTTGCATCATAAATTCAGCTACCAACCCTCTAATCAATGCACTAACTTTTGCTTCTTTGAGTAAAATTTTAAAATCAGCTTTTGTTAAAAACCCATCTTTGTCAACATCATAATGATTAAAAGCTTCTTTAGGATTTGTAAACTTACTACGCATTAGGCGTTCTATATTTACTAATATTTTTTCTTTAGTCCACGTCATTTAGTCTTGCCATTCTGCAATAAATAAATTGGTATCTCTACCTCCTCCATTGTTTCTGTTAGATGAAAAAGCTAATTTCTTACCATCATTAGAAAATACTGGAAACGCATCAAAAGTTTCTCCATGTGTTACTCTTTCTAAATTTTTACCATCAACATCTATTAAGTATAAATTGAAAGGAAAACCTCTTTCTGCTTCAAAGTTAGACGAAAATAAAATTTTCTCACCTGAAGGATGAAAAAACGGACTCCAATTTGCATTTCCTAAATCTGTGAGTTGCCTTAAATCAGAACCATCTGCATTACAAATGTACAGTTCCATTTCAGTTGGTTCTACCAAACCTTCTGCCAATAAATCTTTGTAGGCTTTAATTTCTTCATCAGTTTTTGGCCTAGAAGATCTAAATATGATTTTTGTTCCATCAGGAGAGAAAAAAGCACCTCCATCATAACCCAACTCATCTGTAATTTGCTTTACATCAGAACCATCAATATTCATGGTGTACAATTCTAAATCGCCACTTCTGGTTGATGTAAATACAATTTTATCTC
>CAXBAC010000151.1:0-6390 GCA_963973485.1 uncultured Polaribacter sp.
TCTACCTAAACTACTAAAAATAGGTACGTTTAAACTTACACCTAATAAAGACGATTGAAACCAACGTTGATTTCTATCAAAAAAAGAAAAATTATTAGAAAATGCTTGTGTTCCATAATTTACAAATGCATTTAAAGTAGGTAAACTCTTACTTTTTTCTAACTTTACCATTAAACGTTTGGTTTCTCTATCATTTTGGGCAATTCTATAATCAATATGATTATTAATATTAAAGTCTTGAACTAGTAAGTTTAAATCTGTGTTTTCTACAACTAGAGTTTCTAGTGTGTCTGTAAGCACTAAACTTGTGTTTATTGGGTTACCAAGAGCTATATTTAACATTTTATAAGCAATATCTCTCAATCTAACTGAAGCTCTAATATTGTTTTCTATATTTCCTTTAATAATTTCAAACTGCTCAACATCTTCTTGTTCAGACAATCCGTTTTCATAACCTATCTTTGCTTCTTTAAGAATTCTGTTATTTACTTCATTATTTCTATTTAAGATTTCTATATTTTTTTCTGTAACAAGTATGTTTCCATATGCATTTATAACAGCTTCTCTTGTAATTAGAGCTGTTTTTTCTTCTGCTTGTTTAGAAATTTTTAGAAATGTTTTAGAAGATTGTAAACCCACAAGATAAGAGCCATCAAACAGTAATTGAGATAAAGTAATATTTGCATTTACATTTTGTTTTGTACCCAAAACAAACTCTTCATCTGCACCATCACCATTAATGTCTGCAACTGTAATTGGTTGTTTTAAAAAGTTTTGATAATCTACAGCTCCGTCTATTTTTGGTAAACCAATAGTTGTAGTTTCCAAAACAGTTTCTTTAGCAACTTTAATGTCATTTTTTGCTACAATAGCATCATAACTATTTTCTAGCGCATATTTTATAGCTTCATCTAAAGAAAGTTGCAAAGTTTGTTCTTGTGCTTTTATAAGTGTTGAAAAAGCAAAAAAAGAAACGATTAAAATGATTTTTTTCATTGATTATTGATTAATTTTTAATTGATTTTCTAATTGTTCTATACCTTTTGGAGTACAAATACCTCTTAAATGATACTCTAAATACAAATTCATTAATGTTTTTACTGAGTAATTATTTAGTGGAAAAACATCTTTGTCTTTAATACTATTAACGCCATTAAAGTAAATACGTGAAATAAATTCATAGTTGATATTATCTCTATACAAGCCCATTGAAACTCCGTTTTTTAAGTTATCAATTACACAACCTTGCATTACCTCAAACTGTTTTTGTTTAAGTGATAAAAATATCTTTGGATAGTATTTATGTAACTGATATTGAGGAGAAGATTTTTCGTCTTTTAAATGTTCCATAACAAACCTTTTTATGTAAAAAAGCTCATCTATAGGGTTCATTTCCAATTCACAGATATCATCAATACCACAAGAAATATCTTTAAAAACCTTGTTAGTTACAGATTTTACAAGCTGCGTTTTGTTTTTAAAATACTTGTATAATGTTTTCTTAGAAATACCTAAAGAGTTGGCAATCTCATCCATAGTTACACTTTTAAAACCAAGGTTTAAAAAAAGCTCATTCGATTTTTCTATTATTTTTTCCTTCATAATTTGGTGCAAAAATACAACAGGAAACTTTAGAAACAAAAAAAGTTTCCAAAGTTTTAATGATTTTTTAACATTTCATTTAAATTCTAAAACTTCTTTACATTATTTTTACATAAAATTTCAGATTTGGATATACAACATTATCAAAAAGAGTTTTTAGCTTACTTAGAATCAAAAGAATGGATTCAAGAACCTAAAAATTTATACGAACCAATAGATTATATATTACAATTAGGAGGTAAGCGAATTCGCCCAATTTTAACATTAATGGCAGCTGATATTTTTGGTGGCGATTATAAAAAAGCACTTCCTGCAGCTTTAGCAATTGAGGTTTTTCATAACTTTACTTTAGTACATGATGATATTATGGATGATGCTCCTTTACGAAGAGGAAAAGCAACAGTTCATGAAAAATGGAATATAAATACCGGAATTTTATCTGGTGATGCCATGCTAATTTTGGCATATAAATATTTCGAAAATTATAAGCCAGAAGTTTTTCAAAAATTAGCTAAACTATTTAGTAAAACAGCTTTAGAAGTTTGTGATGGTCAGCAATTAGATGTTGATTTTGAAACTCGTAAAAAAGTTTCTATTGATGAGTATATCAATATGATTCGTTTAAAAACGTCTGTTTTAGTTGCAGCAGCTTTACAAATGGGTGCAATAGCTGCAGAAAGTAATGATGAAAATGCTTCACTTATCTACGATTTTGGATTGAACTTAGGTTTAGCTTTTCAATTGCAAGACGATTATTTAGATACTTTTGGAGACCCAGAAACATTTGGTAAACAAATTGGGGGAGATATTATTGAAAACAAAAAAACATTTCTATATCTTAAAACTTTAGAAGTTGCTGATAAAGAAACTAGAAAAAAACTAAAATATTTTTACAGAAAGAAGTTAAAGGATAATGCTTTTAAAATTATTGAGGTAACTAGAATTTATCAAATAAATGATATTCCTTTTTTAGTTTCTCAAGAAATTGAGAATTATACAGAAAAAGCATTTGCAACATTAGAAAAAATGGACATTTCTGAAGAGAACAAAACTAACTTAAAAAGTTTTGGTACTTGGTTAATGAAAAGAACAGTTTAAATTATTCTTTACTTTTATTTGCAAATAATTTAAAATAAATAGTACATTTGCAAACCTAAATTATAGGTCCTATAGCTCAGTTGGTTAGAGCACCTGACTCATAATCAGGTGGTCCATGGTTCGAGTCCATGTGGGACCACAACTAAAAACCTCAACAAATTGATAAACAATGTGTTGAGGTTTTTTAATTTATGAGGTTTTGTATTTCTACAACTCAAAACCAATATTCACGCCTAATTTATTAGCAATTAGTTTTGTAATTCTAGATTTAACTTCAGGTATTTTTACACTTTCTAGTACTGTATTTGCAAAAGCAAACATCAATAAACCTTTACCTTCCTTTTGAGGAATACCTCTTTGTTGCATGTAGAATAACGCATCATCATCTAATTGACCAATAGTACAGCCATGAGAACATTTTACATCATCAGCAAAAATTTCTAATTGTGGTTTAGCATTAATAGTGGCTTTATCACTTACTAAAACATTGTTGTTTTGCTGGTAAGCATTGGTTTTTTGAGCTTCTTTGTTTACAATTACTTTTCCGTTAAAAACTCCTGTTGAGCGCTCATCGTAAATACCTTTATAATCTTGATGAGATTCACAATTTGGTTCAATATGATGTACCAAAGTATGGTGATCTACATGTTGCTTGCCTTCAATAATAGTTACTCCTTTTAAAATAGAGTCTATATGTTCTCCATTTTGATAAAAGTTCAAGTTATTTCTTGTGATATTTCCACCAAAAGAAAACGTATGCACAGAAACTACACTGTTAGATTTTTGATCGATGTAAGTATTATCAACCAAAGAGGCATTTAAATTATCATTCTGAATTTTATAACAATCTACAGTTGCACTTTTCGCAGCAAAAATTTCTGTTACAGCGTTTGTTAAAACTGCATTAGAAGTTAAACTTTGATGACGCTCTATAATTTGTACATGAACATTTTCTTCAGCTACTACTAAATTACGAGGCTGTAACATAGTTGCAGGTTCAGAACCTGTAGTAAAGTTTATAATTTGTATGGGCTTTTGAACTTCAGTATTTTTTGGAATATTTATGTAAGCTCCTTCTGCAGCAAAAGCTGTATTTAAGCTTGTTAAGTTGTCTTGCTTAGCAACTTTATTAAAATACTTGTCTATTACAGCTTTGTACTTTGGTTTGTTTAGTGCTGATGACATTAAGCAAACATCAAAGTTTTCATGAGTTGTTGCAGACAAGAAAGAACTGTATTTACCATCTATAAAAACAACCTTATAGGTGTCTATGTCATGGATAAAAAATTTTTTTACGTCTGCTAATTCAACTGCCTTTTCTCTATCAGGAAATATGCTAAAGTCGTTTTTTAATACTGAATTTAAAGAAGTATATTTCCAAGCTTCTAGCTTTTTTGTTGGAAACCCTAATTTATCAAAATTATCAAGTGCTTTTGAACGTATTTCATGAACCTCAGAGTTTGTATCTACATTATCTTCAAAAGCTACGTAAGAAGATAGTAATTTGTCTTTTAATTCCATTTACTTTGGTTTTTAAAGTTAAAATTAAGTAGCTAAAAGGCTACTAAATGTTCAACTTTTACTTTTTAACGTTGTAATTAAACAAGTTCTTTTTTAATCCAATCATATCCTTTAGCTTCTAATTCTAGAGCTAAAGAAGCGTCGCCTGTTTTTACAATTTTACCATCGTGTAAAACGTGTACATAATCTGGTACTATATAATCTAACAAACGTTGGTAATGTGTAATTACAATAACTGCGTTGTCTTTAGATTTTAGTTTATTTACACCATTTGCTACAATACGTAAAGCATCAATATCTAAACCAGAATCAGTTTCATCTAAAATGGCTAGTTTTGGCTCTAACATTGCCATTTGAAAAATTTCGTTACGTTTTTTTTCTCCACCAGAAAATCCTTCATTTAAAGAACGAGATAAAAATTTACGGTCTATTTCTAACAATTCAGATTTCTCACGAATTTTTTTCAACATATCTTTTGCAGGCATGTCTTCTAAACCTTTTGCTTTTCTAGTTTCGTTTATGGCAGTTTTAATAAAGTTAGTTACAGAAACTCCAGGAATTTCTACAGGATACTGAAAAGATAAAAACACGCCATTGTGCGCTCTTTCTTCTGGTGCTAATTCACTAATATCTTCTCCATTTAATTCAATGGTTCCACCAGTAACTTCATACTCTTCTTTACCTGCTACAATATTTGCTAAAGTACTTTTACCAGCTCCATTTGGCCCCATAATTGCATGTACTTCACCAGCTTTAACCTCTAAGTTTAAACCTTTTAAAATAGATTTATTTTCTATAGCTGCCTGTAAATTGTTAATTTTTAACATCTGTTTTATTTTATTTTTGTTGAGTTTTTGACTCAATACTATTTAATAAATTCTCTAATTTTTCGAAATCTTTTGGAGAATGTTGAATGATAACTTCTGCATTTTCTTCTTCTGCAAACCTTTCAAAAGCTTCCATACTTTTTATCGTTTTTGGAGCATCGTAATTAAAAGAAGGTACTCTTTTGTTGGTTCTGTTTTCTTCAAAGTGATATAAATCTCCTGTAAGTAAAATTGGTTTTTCTAAACCAGAAACTCTAACTAATAAAGCTTGATGACCAATTGTATGACCTGGCATGTATTTGATAACTACAGAACCATCAGCAAAAACATCATAATCTCCATACAATTTTTGTACGTTGGTTAAGTTTCTAAAAGCAGGTTCTTTTACTTTTACTGTATCTCCAAGTGTAACATCAAATTCATCATTTTGAATTAAAAGTGTTGCTTCATCCATGTAATTTGCATGTCCTGTATGATCAAAATGTGAATGAGACATTGCAAAATAATCGAAATCTTTTACGCTAAAACCAATTGATTTTAATTGAGTTTCTAACGAATCTGGTCTTTGAATCCTGTAAATTCCACTTGGCTCATCATAGGGTTCTGGTTGTACTAATTCTTCTGGTAAACCTGCATCCCACATTAATATTCCTCTTGGATGTTCAATTACATAATATGGATCTGTAAATTGTTTTTGTTGACCTGTATATGTGGTGTCTTGAGAAAAGACTTCTAATTTTTTAACTAAAATAGATCCTCCAACCAACTGATATAATTTTACCTCAGGAGTTATTGGCTCTTGAGATTCTTTTTTAGTGTTTTTTTTACACCCTATAATACTGATAGCAAGGAGTAAGAAAACTATTTTTTTCATTTTTTTATGGTTTTTTGATTAGTAATTTTTTAAAAAAATAAATATTGTTAACTATAAAATTGTTAACCAACTGAACCTTCTAAAGAAATTTCTAATAATTTTTGTGCTTCCACAGCAAATTCCATTGGCAACTTATTTAGCACTTCTTTACTAAACCCGTTAACAATTAATGCGATTGCTTTTTCTGTATCAATTCCACGTTGATTACAATAAAACAACTGGTCTTCACCAATTTTGCTTGTAGTTGCTTCGTGTTCTATTTGTGCAGACTGGTTTTTAGCTTCTATATATGGAAACGTATGTGCTCCACATGCATTACCCATCAATAAGGAATCACATTGAGAAAAATTACGAGCATTTTCTGCTCTAGAATTAATTTGAACTAAACCTCTATATGAATTTTGTGATTTACCAGCAGAAATACCTTTAGAAATTATGGTTGATTTGGTATTTTTACCCAAATGAATC
>CAXBAC010000152.1:0-6336 GCA_963973485.1 uncultured Polaribacter sp.
TGTGCTTTAGCTTCATCCTCAGAAAAACCTAGGTGTTTTAGCATGGTTGCTTGTGTAGCTTTATCATGTATTCTAATAGAACCTCCACCAATTTCATTACCATTCAAAACTAAATCGTAAGCATTTGCTTTTACTTCCCCTGGTTTAGAATCTAACAATTCTAATTGACCTGGTTTTGGTGAGGTAAATGGGTGATGCATTGCATGATAATGACCAGTTTCTTCATCTAACTCTAATAATGGGAAATCTATTACCCAAAGAGGAGCAAATACTTTAGGATCTCTTAACCCTAAACGTTCTGCTAATTCCATACGTAAAGCAGACATTTGCGCTCTTACTTTATTAGTTTCACCAGATAAAACACAAACTAAATCACCTGGTTTTGCACCTGTAACTTCAACCCATTTAGCTAAATCTTCTTGATCGTAAAATTTATCTACAGAAGACTTAAAAGAACCATCTTCGTTAACTCTACAATAAATCATACCAAGGGCACCAACTTGTGGTCTTTTTACCCACTTTATAATGTTGTCTATTTCTTTTCTTGTGTAAGCATTTCCTCCAGGTACAGCAATACCAATTACTAATTCAGCATCATTAAAAACCTTAAAATCTTTATGTTGCGTTACTGCATTTAACTCGCCAAACTCCATTCCAAAACGAATGTCTGGCTTGTCATTTCCATACAAACGCATGGCATCATCGTACAACATTCTTGGAAACTTCTCTACTTCAACACCATTAACTTCTTTTAATAAATGACGTGTTAACCCTTCAAAAATATTTAGAATATCTTCTTGCTCTACAAACGCCATTTCACAGTCTATCTGCGTAAATTCTGGCTGTCTGTCTGCACGTAAATCTTCATCTCTAAAACATTTTACAATCTGAAAATATTTATCCATTCCACCAACCATCAACAATTGTTTAAAGGTTTGAGGACTTTGAGGAAGTGCATAAAACTGACCTTCATTCATTCTAGAAGGCACCACAAAATCTCTTGCGCCTTCTGGAGTAGATTTTATTAAATACGGGGTTTCTACTTCTATAAATGCTTGATCAGACAAGTATTTACGAACTTCCATAGTTACTTTATGACGAAAAATTAAACTGTCTTTTACAGGATTTCTTCTAATATCTAAGTATCTGTATTTCATTCTAATATCTTCTCCTCCATCAGTTTTATCTTCAATGGTAAATGGAGGCAATTTAGATTCGTTTAAGATTTCTAAATCAGCAACTAAAACTTCAACAGCTCCAGTAGCCATTCTATCATTTTTAGATTCACGCTCAATTACAGTACCTTTTACCTGAATTACAAACTCTCTTCCTAAGGATTTTGCCTTTTCCATCATGGCTTTTGGTGTGCGCTCTTCATCAAAAATTAACTGCGTAACTCCATATCTATCTCTCAAATCAACCCAAACCATGAAACCTTTGTCTCTAGATTTTTGTACCCAACCTGCTAACGTTACTTCTGTATTGATGTGTGATGCTCTTAACTCACCACAAGAATGACTTCTGTACATTTTTTGCTTCTTTTAAAGTGGTGCAAAATTAATCAAATAAAAAGAAATACAATAGTTTTATAAATTGAATTATAACTAGAATTTCTTTGTAAATTTGACCTATGAGCGTAATTAATATTCAAGAAAAGTTTGATTTATTTCAAGATCAATGGTCTCCTAAAAAAGTAGGTGAATTAAATGGACAACAAATTTTATTGGCAAAAATTCAAGGCGAATTTGTTTTTCATAAGCATGATGATGAAGATGAGATGTTTTTAGTGAAAAAAGGTGTTTTGGAAATGCATTTGCGAGATGAAATCATCACCATAAATGAAGGTGAATTTTACATTGTACCAAAAGGTGTAGAACACAAACCTGTAGCAAAAGAAGAAGTTCATATTTTACTGTTTGAACCACTATCTACAAAACATACAGGTGATGTAAAATCATCTATTACTGTTGATAAATATGAAGAAATTTAAGGTATTATGAGTAAATTATATTTAGTTCCTACTCCAATTGGTAATTTAGAAGACATGACTTTTAGAGCAATTAACGTTTTAAAAGATGTAGATTTTATCTTAGCTGAAGATACCAGAACCAGTGGAAAATTATTAAAACATTTTGAAATTAATACGCAAATGCATTCTCATCATATGCATAATGAACACAAATCTATAGAAGGTATTTTACAACGTATTAAAAATGGTGAAACTTGTGCTGTAATTTCTGATGCAGGAACTCCAGCAATATCAGATCCTGGCTTTTTGTTAACCAGAGCTTGTGTAGAAAATGATATTGAAGTAGATTGTTTACCTGGTGCCACTGCTTTTGTACCTGCTTTAGTAAATTCTGGTTTACCTAATGATAAGTTTGTTTTTGAAGGGTTTTTACCAGTTAAAAAAGGAAGACAAACACGTTTAAAAATTTTAGCAGAAGAAACTAGAACAATGATTTTTTATGAATCGCCTCATAAATTAGCCAAAACTTTAGGGAATTTTGTCGAGTATTTTGGCGCTGATAGAAAAGTTTCTGTTTCTAGAGAACTCACTAAAATGTTCGAAGAAACTGTAAGAGGAACTGCCTCAGAAGTTTTAGAACATTACACTATAAAACCTCCAAAAGGAGAAATTGTGGTTATTGTTGAAGGGAAAAAGTAAAAAACACATCCAATAACTTTCAATTAAAAAAAGTACATTTATAACTTCTAAAAAAGAAGTTATGTTTAAAAAATCGTTTTACTTTTTACTTGTATCTATTCTGTTTTTCAATTGTAGAACTGATAAACCAGAAATACTTTCAGAAGCTAATTATGCAGATGTAATTATCCAAGAGTTTACAGGAAATTTAGCTTATGAAACAACCTCATTTGTAGAAAAATATTGGAGAGTTGTTGGAAATACTGGCTTTAACAAAAGCATTTATAAAGTTGCAGAAGAATTAGAAAAAGCAGGCTATATTTTAGAAGAAAATGCCACAGAAAAAGATATTCTTACCTACAGAATAGAAAAGCGTCCACTTAAAAAACCTACTTGGGAGTCTGAAGATGCTTCCTTAAAAATTGATGGAGAAATAGATTTTATTTTACAACATGCTACGAATAGAAACATGATTGCTTTAAATTCTTATAGCACTCCAAAAGAAGGAGTTTCTGCAGAAGTTATTTATATTGACGACGTTAAAAAACTTGAAAATTTAGACGTAAAAGGTAAAATTGTATTTGCTGAAACTAGTCCTTATCATATTTACAAAGCTGCAATTGTAGAAGGTAAAGCTGCTGGGTTATTAACTTACAATAATCCTGATTATTTGCAACCAGAAAAAAACACGACATCTATTCAGTTTCGTTCAATTCCTTTAGATACAGTTCACAAACCTTGGGCTATTGCACTTTCTTATGAGGCAAAAGAACGCTTAAAAAGAGCTTTGGAATATGAGAAAACAACTGTAAAGGTTAATATTGAAACAAAAATTTATCCATCTGAAGAATTAACGATTGTGGCCAATATTAAAGGTGATAAAAACCCTAAAGAACGTTTGGTTTTTAGTGCCCATGTACAAGAACCAGGAGCAAATGATAATGCAACTGGGGTTGGTGTTGCTCTTGAAATGGCTACATTAACAGCAAAATTTATTCAACAACAGCAATATCAACCTAAGAGAACATTAACCTTTTTATGGGGAGATGAAATTGTTTCTACAAGAAGATATGTACAAGAAGATTCTATTAGAGCAAAAGACATAAAATGGGGAATTTCTCTAGACATGGTTGGTGAAGATACTGAGAAAACTGGAGGTACTTTTTTGATAGAAAAAATGCCAGATCCAAGTGCAATTTGGACACGTGGAAAGGATAAACACACAGAATGGGGAGGTTCTAAAATGCGTTTAGACCAAATGAAACCTCATTATTTAAACGATTTTTTAATTGATAAATTCAAAGCTCAAGGCAAAAGAGCAGATTGGGTTGTTGCAACAAATCCTTTTGAAGGCGGAAGCGATCATGTACCTTTTTTAAGAGAGAATATTCCTAGTGTTTTGTTTTGGCATTTTACAGATCAATTTTATCACACAGATAATGATAGAATTGATAAAGTTTCTAAAACTACGCTAAAAAATGTTGGAACTGCTGCACTAATTAGTGCATATACCTTGTTAAATGCAGATGAAAATACAGCTAAACTTATTTTATTAAACCTAGAAAAAGTAGCTATAAATCGTTTGAATGAAGAGTTAGAACAAAGTAAAAAAGCGTTAAATAATGGAGATCCTTTAACAGAGCAAATAGAAATAATTACTGCTTGGAAAGATTGGTATCAACAATCATTTACTACAACTTTAGATATTGTAAATGATAAAAAACTAATTGCATCAGATATAAAAAAAGCACAGCATTTAGTGGATTCTATTGCTACCAAAATTATTACAAAACTAAAACAATAAAAAAATCCTCATCAAATTGATGAGGATTTTAAAAAGTTAATCTAAACCACCTTTTCTTTGTGGTGATCTTGGTTTTGGCCAAGTTCTTTGTTTACCTGTTCTTTGGTTTACAGGCATTACAATACGTTCTCTAGAAGTTCTTTCTGGGTCTTCACTAGCCATATATGCTAAAATTGCTGTAAGAATTACATTGTTTTGCACATCATCAAAAACAATTTTATCATATGTATCTCTGTTGGTGTGCCAAGTATAATTCCAATAAGACCAACTTAAAGAACTTAAACTAAATCCTGGAGCACCAGCAGCTACAAAGGCTGCGTAATCAGAACCTCCACCTCCTGGAGTTCCAGGAAAAGTAGTTTCTATATGTTTAGTGATATCTCTTGGAACTGCATTTAACCATCTTCCTAAATAATCATAAGCATGTAAAAAGCCTTGTCCAGAAATTCTAACCACTCTTCCTGTTCCATTATCTTGATTAAATAAAGCTTGCATATTGTCTACAATTTCTGGATGATCTTCTACAAAAGCTCTAGAACCGTTTAAACCTTGCTCTTCACTTCCCCAATGACCCACTAAAATTGTTCTTTTAGGATTTGGATATATTTTCTTTAAAATTCGTAAAGCTTCCATCATTACTAAAGTTCCAGTTCCATTATCAGTAGCACCTGTTCCACCATCCCAAGAATCGAAATGTGCAGAAAGAATTACATATTCTTCTGGTTTTTCTGTTCCTTTAATTTCTGCAATTGTATTAAAAGTAGGAACATTACCTAACTCTTTAGCTTTTGCTACAATATGAATTTTAGGTTTATCCCCATATTCAACCATTCTGTAAAGCATTCCATAATCTTCTAATTCTAAATCTACTGTAGGTATTTTCTTAGTTCTTGCACTAAAAATTTTGTTTACTCCAAAACCATTAGACCATCTAGAAGACACAATACCTACAGCTCCAGCTTTTTCTAGTTCTGCAGTTAAATTTCTACCATAACCAATATTTCTTAAGTTTTCCCTCCAAGCTTTTGTTTGTGCTTCTCTGTCCTTTTTCATTTTCTCAAAAGACTCTTCAGTAGCAAACTCTTCCCAATTGTAATTTGGTCTACCTGTAGGTTGTTTCATAGATGTCATTACCAATTTCCCTTTTACAGTTGGTAACCATTTCTTAAATTCTTCTTGGTTTTTAACCATTGGTAAAACTACCAGTTCTGCTGTAACACCTTTATCTGATGTTCCAGGATTCCAAGCCAATTGTGTACCTCTTAAAGTCTGTACTCGTGGATATACCATATCTATATGAGTTATACCACGTTCCCAACCACGCCATTCTCCCCATTGTTCATTTCTTGCTGAAATATCCCAAGATTTGTACTTAGCAACAGCCCAATCATTAGCTTGTTTCATTTGTGGAGTTCCTACTAATCTAGGACCAACAACATCCATCAACTCATGTCCTAATTTTTTAAGTTGTGAGTTTTCATTTGCTTCCTTAATAATTGCTTCTACTACAGCATCTTTTTCTTGAGCCATCAATGAAAATGATGACAAGAAGAAAATAATTGAAATTCTAAAAATTTGTTTCATAAAGTTTGATTTTAATTGATTAATATTTTGATCCATCGTGTTTTCCTACTTCAAAGCCATGTTTGCCTAAAAACTGATTTCCACTTTCTATAGCATCTTCCTCTAAAGTTGTACCCATAGAGTCATTCCATCTATTTAAATAGCCAAAAAGAGAAATTACTCCTAACATTTCAACAATTTCACCTTCATTCCAGTACTTGTATAGTTCTTCTTTTATTTCTGCATTTTCACCCTGTACAATTTCAGGAATTATAGTTTCTATTTCTTGTGCAATAAACCCTATTGAATCTAGTCCAGACCG
>CAXBAC010000153.1:0-6251 GCA_963973485.1 uncultured Polaribacter sp.
AAAAAATAAATTATATAGTGCTAATTATAGCGAGTGTTATATTAGCTTCTTGTGGTGATGATTTCTTAGACAAGAGACCCACAAGCTTTATCTCTAATGAAGATTTAGGGGAAACCGCCTTAATAAATCCTGAAATTGTAGAAGGAAATTTAAGAGGTATTTACAATCAGATGGTTACAGCTTATATTGGTGGTACTGGTAGTCAAGAAGACTTTGGTCACAAATCATTTGATTTGATGAGTGACTTATTATCAAGTGATTTAGCACAAGTTGGTGCAAGTTATAATAGATTTGTAGGTTTAGCAAACTATGTGTGGACACAAGATAACACTATAAATCTACCAAACTATACTGCTTGGAGATTTTACTACAGAATCATTAACAGTGCTAATTTAATTATAGCTGCTAATGGAGGTAATGATGCAATCCCTGAATCTGCTGCTGTTAAAGGTGTAGTTGGGCAAGCAAAAACAATTAGAGCATTTGCTTATTTTTACTTAAGCCAATACTATGCTGTAAAATATGATGCAAGTGCAGAAGTTTTACCTATTTATGTTAACCCAGGTGAGCCAGGAAAGCCAAAGTCACCAATGAGTGATGTCTATGACCAAATCATAGCAGACCTTAATTCTGCAATCAGTTTTATGGATGGTTACTCTAGACCTAATAAAGCATCTGTTAATCAAAATGTAGCTAAAGGTTTATTAGCTTATGTTTATGCTTCTATGGGACAAAGTGATAAGAACATTTTAGCTAGAAATTTAGCTGATGAAGTAATCAATTCAGGAGAATTTAGTATGATGACCGCAAGTGAAGTTACAGGAGGTTTTACTACATTAGGAACTCCAGGATGGATGTGGGGATTCGATATTACTGTTGCTAATGACTTAGGATTAGTATCTTGGCATGGTTTTATGGACTTTTACAGTTATTCTTACCAAGCAGTAGGAAACTATAGAGGAATAGACCAAGGACTTTATGATCGAATTGATGATAATGATATCAGAAAGACTCAGCATGGTGACCCTAGAGGAGGTAGTTTTACTGAAGGAGCATATCCTTTAATCCCAGCACAAAAGTTTTACAATCTTAACAAAGTACAATTTGGACAATTACCAATTACAGATGATTATGTTTACATGAGAGTTACTGAAATGTATCTATTATCTGCTGAAATGAGTGCTGTAGAAGGTGACGTAATTGCTGCAAGAACAAGATTAAAGCAAGTTTTAGCTAATAGATTTAGTGATCCTGCAGATTATGCATATGTAGACACATTAACAGGTCAAGATCTTATAGATGAAATTGTTTTTCAAACTAAGATTGAATTTGTTGGAGAAGGAAAAAGTTATTTATTAATGAAAAGAAGAAAGTTAACTAACACCAGAGGAAGTAACCACTTAAACAGAGTTGGTGAGAGTATTTCTTATGATGATCCTAAAGTAACATTTTCTATTCACCAAAGAGAGCTTACTGACAATCCAAATATTAGTCAGGGTAATAAATAATACTAATTTAATAATCACTACTTGCTATTATAAATTTTAGTAAGTAGTGGTTTTAAAATAAATGAAATACAATGAAAAAAATTAAAATACTTTCAATATTTTTCCTAAGTTTAGTTCTTTTTACAAGTTGTGAGGAAGAGGTAGAAGCTCTAGGAACAAACTATATAACATTTGCCTCTGATTCTTATTCAACAGGAGTAGATGTTGGTGCTACTGCATCAGTAGATGTAACAGTATATTCTGCTAACATTACTGGTTCTGATAGAAGTTTTAATATAAACGTTGATGGAAGCGCAGCTGCAGCAAATTCATACACAGTACCAGCAACAGTAACAATACCAGGAGGAACAAACGAGGGTTCAATGACTGTTCAGTTATCTGATACTAATTTAGGAATAGGTGTAAACAGTATTGTTTTAAGCTTTGCTGGTGAAGAAGGATTATATGCTGACTCAACATCATCTGTAAACTATGTACAAAATTGTAATGAAGTTTCAGCTTCTCTAGACATAGTTTTTGATGGGTATGGTTCAGAAACATCTTGGGTTATATACGACTCTTTAGGAGGTGTTGTAGTATCTAAATCTGCTGGATCATATGCTGATGGTCAAGCAACTGCTTCAGAAACTTTTCAACTTTGTGAAGGAAGAAGCTACACATTTGTAATGGAAGATAGTTATGGTGATGGATTAAGTTTTCCTGCTAACGGTTCTTACACACTTACAGTAGGTGGTTCAGTTAAAGCAACTGGAGGTGGTAATTTCGGTAGTGAAGATTCTACAGATTTTGACACAAATTAATCAAACAACTTTTTAAAATACAAAAAACCATCTTTACAGATGGTTTTTTTTTGTACTATATTTGCCAAATGGAAATAAAAAATACAACGATATTTGGTCTTAGAGCAATAATAGAAGCCAAAGAAAGTGGCTCATCTATAAACAAAGTATATCTTCAAAAAGGATTAAGAGGCAGTTTATATTTTGAACTTGAAAAATTAATTAGAGAGCATAAAATTGCAACAAGTACAGTACCTGTTGAAAAGCTTAACAGACTGTCTAAAAACAATAATCATCAAGGTGCTGTTGCTCAAATATCACCAATAGAGTTTTTCGATTTAGAAAAATTAATTGATAAGACAATAGAAGAAAAAAAAGTTCCTTTCTTTTTAATCTTAGATCAAATTTCTGATGTTCGAAATTTTGGTGCTATTATTAGAACTGCAGAATGTACAGGCGTAAACGGAATTATTATTCAAAAAAATGGTAGTGCCCCAGTAAATGCAGAAACAATTAAAACCTCTGCAGGTGCAGCTTTTAAGATGCCAATATGTAAAGTAGACCATATAAAAGATGCTTTATTTTTATTACAAGCAGCAGAAATTAAAACTGTTGCTGCAACAGAAAAAACAGAAAATTCAATTTACGATATCAATTTTAATCAACCAATAGCAGTAATTATGGGTTCTGAACATAGAGGAGTAAATCCTTCAGTTTTAAAAATGGCAGATTATAAAGCTAAACTACCTTTGTTAGGTGATATTGAATCTTTAAATGTATCAGTAGCTTGTGGGGTATTTTTGTATGAAGCAATAAGACAAAGAAACATATAACTTAAACGTAATATACTATAAAAGTTATTATACGTATTTAATTTATATTATTAGCATCATCAACGTTTGTTTCAATAGTTTCTTGTATTGATGAATCTATAAGATTTCCATCTTCATCAAAAAGTAAATCAAAATCTGTTTTAGAAAATTGAAATGGTTTTTTGGTAATGCCTTTCTTTCTAAAGAGAATTGAAAACATAAAACCAACTACAAAACCAGACAGATGGCCTTCCCAAGACATTCCTTCTTTAATAGGTAACACATACCAAATCATACTACCATATAAAAATATTATTATGAGTGATAAGGCAACTAATCTATAATGCTTTCTGATTATACCACTAAAAAAAACAAAACTAAAGAGTAAATATACAATACCACTTGCTCCAATATGAAAAGAAGGTCTAGCAATAGCCCAAGTTAATAATCCTGTTAAAAGACCTCCAAATACTAATATTTTAAGTGCTAAATCTCTATAGAAATAAAAAAGGCTACTTAACAAGACGAATAAAGGAATGGAATTATTAAAAAGATGATTGGTATCACTATGTATAAAATGTGTGAAAAATAATACCTCTTAAACCCTCAAAAGTTCTAGGGTAAACACCAAATTTATTAAAATTATAGCTAAAAAATATTTCTACCCAATAAATAAACCAGATTAAAACTACATAAAACACTGGTACAATAAATACTGACTTTGATATTTCTAAATTATTATCATCTTTCATTAAATGTATAAATGCAAAAATTCAACCAAAACTTAAAATTACAACATCTGTCAGAAATCTTTATTATTTTTACACAATGAATGAACCTTTGGCAGAAAGAATTAGACCTAAAAGTCTAGAGGATTATATTAGTCAGCAACATTTGGTAGGTAAAAACGGTGTGCTTACTAATTTAATCAAACAAGGAATTATACCTTCTATAATACTTTGGGGACCTCCAGGAATAGGTAAAACAACCTTAGCCAATATTATTGCAAATACATCTAAAAGACCATTTTATACTTTAAGTGCTATTAGTTCTGGAGTAAAAGATGTTAGAGAAGTTATAGATAAAGCAAAAAATAGTGGTGGTTTATTTACTGCAAAAAATCCTATTTTATTTATTGATGAAATTCATAGGTTCAGTAAATCTCAACAAGATTCCTTGTTAGGTGCTGTAGAAAAAGGATGGGTAACTTTAATTGGAGCAACAACAGAGAATCCAAGTTTTGAAGTTATCCCTGCCCTACTTTCTCGTTGTCAGGTTTATATTTTAAACTCTTTTGATAAAGATGATTTAATAGCACTTTTAGAAAGAGCAATCGCAAAAGACGAAATATTATCGAAAAAGAAAATAATATTACAAGAGACTGAAGCATTATTGCAAGTATCAAGTGGAGATGCTAGAAAATTGTTGAACATTTTTGAATTATTAGTTTCTGCAGATGATGAAATTACCATCACAAACAAATTAGTTTTAGAAAAAGTTCAAAAAAATACAGTGAAATATGATAAAACTGGTGAACAACATTATGATATTATTTCTGCTTTTATAAAATCTATAAGAGGTAGTGATCCTAATGCTGCAGTTTATTGGTTAGCAAGAATGATTGAAGGTGGTGAAGATGTAAAATTTATAGCTCGTAGACTTTTAATTTTGGCTTCTGAAGATATAGGAAACGCAAACCCAACAGCTTTAATTTTAGCCAACAACACATTTCAGGCAGTAACCACAATTGGTTTTCCTGAGTCTAGAATTATATTAAGTCAGTGTGTTGTGTATTTGGCAAATTCTGCCAAAAGCAATGCTTCTTATTTAGCAATAAATGATGCACAAAGTTTGGTGAAACAAACAGGAGATCTTTCTGTGCCTTTACACTTAAGAAATGCACCTACTAAACTAATGAAAGATTTAGATTATGGTAAAAATTACGCATATTCTCATGATTATGAAGGTAATTTTAAAGCTCAGGAATATTTACCAGATGAAATTTCTGGCACAAAAATTTATGAACCTGGAAATAATGCTAGAGAAATTCAGTTTAAAGATATCTTGAAAAAACGTTGGAAAAATAAGTACGATTATTAAGACTTTAAAGGTTTTTTTCTATTTCATCTAATATTTAACTATAAATGTTGTTTGATTTGATCTAAAGAAGTAATGCTTATAAAGTCTGTATTTAGTAGTTCTTTATCATCAAAATTACAATGAATAGCTTTAATACCAACATTCATTGCTCCATAAACATCAGCTTCAATACTATCTCCAATCATAATAGAGTTATCTTTAGTAGCTCCAGCTTTTTGTAAAGCATGTTCAAATACTTTAGCATTTGGTTTTTTAACGCCCACAGATTCTGAGGTAATTACTGCATTAAAGTAATTTATAATATTAGAAGATGCCATTTTTTTAGATTGAATTTCTTCAAAACCATTAGTAATAATATGCAACTGATACTTGGGCTTTAAATATTCTAAAACGTTTAAAGTGCCATCAAAAAGATGATTAAAATGAGGTAAATAATCTATGTAATCTATAGCTAAGGCATCAATTAAATCATCTGAAATAGAAAATTGAATAGCATCAAAAGCTTTCTTTAAACGTTGGTATCTTAACTCACTTTTAGTGATTTTTTCTTCTCTATACAATCTCCAAAATTCTAAGTTTAAGGGTTTATAAACTGCTAAAAATTCTTCTAAATTGATGTCTATATTTTGTTTCTTGAATATTTTCTGAAAAGTTAAATCAGAATTTTTCTCAAAATCCCAAAGGGTGTGATCTAAATCAAAAAATACGTGTTCTATCTTTGCCATTTTCCTTTATATTTGAATACACTATTTTAAGTAAGTAATATGCAACTATTTTCTTTTTTAAAAAAAGAGTTTGTTAAAAATGTTTTGACTTTAATTACGGGTTCTGCCATTAGTCAAATAATTATTTACCTATCTATTTTAGTGCTTACCAGATTATTTTCTACAGAATTATTTGGAATCTACATACTATTTTCATCTGTAACATTAATTTTAAAACCTTTAGCAACATTACAATATGAGTTTGCTATTGTATTGCCAAAAAAAAATAAAGATGCTATAAATATTATGGCTTTTTCTATATTTATTTTAAGTTGTTATTCTCTATTG
>CAXBAC010000154.1:0-6234 GCA_963973485.1 uncultured Polaribacter sp.
TATGAATAGTTCTGGAACAAAACAATGGGCAAAAATGACTGCAGACAACATTGGTAACTTTGTTGCTGTTGTTTTAGATGATTATGTATACACTGCACCATCTGTAAACCAAGCGATTACAGGTGGTAGAACTTCTATTTCTGGAGGAAGCATGACAGTTGCAGAAGCAGAAGATATTGCTACAGTATTAAAAGCTGGTAAATTACCTGCTGCAGCTAGAATTATTCAAGCAGAAGTTGTTGGGCCATCATTAGGTCAAGAAGCAATTAACGCGAGTTTCCTTTCTTTTGGTTTAGCTATTGTTTTAGTTTTATTTGGATGATTTTATACTATGGTAAAGCTGGTGTTTATGCAGATGTTGCATTAATTGTAAACATCTTATTTATCTTTGGTATTTTAGCATCATTTAATGCTGTATTAACATTACCTGGTATTGCTGGTATTATCTTAACCATAGGTATGTCTGTAGATGCCAACGTAATTATTTTCGAAAGAATTAAAGAAGGTCTTTTCAAAAAGAAAGGTTTAAAGCAATCTGTAGAAGAAGGGTTTTCTGTAAAAGGAGCTTTATCTGCTATTATTGATGCAAACATTACAACCTTATTAACAGGTATTATTCTTTATGTTTTTGGTACAGGACCAATTAAAGGTTTCGCATTGACATTAATGATTGGTATTGCAACATCTTTATTTACTGCTGTTTTCATTACACGTTTATTAATAGATGGTGCTGTAAACAATGGTTCTAAACTTACTTTTAACACTTCTATATCTAAAGGTTGGTTCCAAAATATAAATGTAGAATTCTTAAAGAAACGTAAGATTGCTTACATCATTTCTGGAGCTATTATTTTAGCAGGAATCGTATCTATATTTTCTATAGGATTAAAACAAGGTGTTGACTTTAAAGGTGGTCGTTCTTATGTAGTTCGTTTCGATCAAGATATGAGTGCTACAGAAGTTGCTGGTACTTTAAAAGATGCTTTTGGTACAGCTCCAGAAGTAAAAACTTACGGTCAAGCAAATCAGTTAAAAATAACTACGGTTTACAAAATTGATGAAGAGGGACAAGAAGTTGATGAAAATGTTCAAAATACTTTATATACAGGTTTAAAACAATATTTAGGAGATACTTCTTACGAAAACTTTAAACCAGGTTTCGAAAAAGAAGGTGCAGGAGTTATGAGCTACATGAAAGTAGAGCCAACTATTGCAGACGATATTAAAACATCAGCTTTATACGCAGTATTTGGATCTTTACTAGTGGTTTTCTTATACATTTTATTACGTTTTAGAAAGGTATCTTTCTCTATTGGAGCTGTAATTGCAGTTTTCCATGATGTATTAATTGTATTAGGTGTATTCTCAATAACGTATAGTTTTATGCCTTTTGATATGGAAATTGGACAATCATTTATTGCAGCAATACTTACTGTAGTAGGGTATTCTCTGAATGATACTGTGGTAATTTTCGATAGAATTAGAGAATTTGCTGGTATACATACCAACTGGAAATATAGCGAAGTTGTAGACAAAGCCTTAAGCTCTACTTTAGGTAGAACAATCAACACTTCTTTAACAACATTATTAGTAATGTTAGCTATTTTCCTATTTGGTGGAGATTCAATTAAAGGATTTATGTTTGCCTTAATTGTAGGTGTAGCTGTAGGTACATATTCATCTTTATTTGTGGCAACACCAATAATGTTTGATACCTCTAAAAAAGAAGAAAAAAATAAATAAATTTATTTTTAAATATCAAAAAACCGTTTTGTTTTTGCTGAAATTCATCAGTAACTACAAAACGGTTTTTTCATTCCATTGATAGCCACTATATTTGCAAACTTATGAGCCTTTTAAAACTTCATGATTTATACTTTAAACCTTTCATCAACAAAGATGAAATAAAAGAAATTGTAAAACATTTAGCACATCAAGTAAAAGCAGATTTACCAAAAAATGAAGTACCTGTTTTTGTAGGTATTTTAAACGGATGTTTCCTTTTTGCAGCAGATTTTATTAGAGAATTTGAATCAGATTGCGAAGTATCATTTGTAAAATTAGCTTCATACCAAGGCACAGAAACTACAGAGAATGTTAAGCATTTAGTAGGTATAAATGAAGATTTAACAAACAGAACCGTAATTATTTTAGAAGATATTATAGATACTGGAAATACACTCCAAGAAATTTATAATATCTTTAGAAATCAAAATATAAAATCACTAAAAGTAGTTTCATTATTTTTTAAGCCAGATGTATTTCGAAAAGAATTACCAATAGATTATATTGGTAAAAGTATAGAAGACAAGTTCATAGTTGGTTATGGCTTAGATTATAATGGCTTAGGAAGAAACTACCCAGAAATTTACCAATTATCAACACCACCTAAAATGAAAAACATCGTATTATTTGGCCCTCCAGGAGCAGGAAAAGGAACACAAGCCAATTTCTTAAAAGAAATGTACAACTTAGTACATATTTCAACTGGAGACGTTTTTAGATTCAATATTAAAAACCAAACAGAATTGGGTCTTTTAGCAAAACAATATATGGATGAAGGCGATTTAGTGCCAGATGAAGTTACCATAAACATGCTAAAAGCAGAAGTAGAAAAAAATGCAGATGCTAATGGTTTTATTTTTGATGGTTTTCCAAGAACACAATCTCAAGCAGAAGCTTTAGATACTTTCTTAACCGAAAAAGGAGAGCAAATAAATGCTATGATTGCTTTAGAAGTTCCAGAAGATACACTTGTTACTCGTTTGTTAGAAAGAGGTAAAACAAGTGGAAGAACAGACGATACTAATGAAACTAAAATTAGAAATCGTTTTAACGAATACAACACCAAAACAGCTATCTTAAAAGAATATTTCGAAGCACAAAACAAATATTATGGAATAAATGGTGTAGGTTCTATTGAAGATATTACAAAAAGAATTGCCAAAGTATTTGATACTTTGTAAATAGTTTTTAGTATTTTATATAATACTAAATAATAAATACTTAAATAATGACAGAAGGTAACTTCGTTGATTACATAAAAATATATGCTTCTTCTGGTAAAGGTGGACAAGGTTCTGCGCATTTACACAGAGAAAAATACATTACTAAAGGTGGTCCTGATGGTGGTGATGGAGGACGTGGAGGACACATTATTTTACGTGGTGATAAAAACATGTGGACACTGTTTCACCTAAAATTTAAACGCCATTTTAGAGCAGAAGGTGGTGGAGCAGGAAGCAAAAGTAGAAGTACAGGCGCAGATGGAGAAGATATTTATGTTGATGTACCTCTTGGAACCATCATAAAAGATGCAGATACTGATGAAGTTATTGTAGAAATTACCGAAGATAAAAAAGAAGTTATTCTTTTACAAGGTGGTAAAGGTGGTTTAGGTAACTGGAATTTTAAATCTTCTACAAACCAAACACCTAGATATGCACAGCCTGGTATGGATGGGCTTGAAGGTTGGTTTAGAATTGAATTAAAACTACTAGCAGATGTTGGGCTGGTTGGTTTTCCTAATGCAGGTAAGTCTACTTTATTATCTGTTTTAACAGCTGCAAAACCTAAAATTGCAGATTATGCATTTACAACCTTAAAACCTAATTTAGGTATTGTAGAGCATAGAAATCATCAAACATTTGTAATGGCAGATATTCCTGGAATTATAGAAGGTGCTGCAGAAGGTAAAGGTTTAGGACATCGTTTTTTAAGACATATTGAGCGTAATTCTGCATTATTGTTTTTAATTCCTGCAGATGCTGATGATATCAACAAAGAATACGATATTTTACTTAATGAACTTAAGAAACACAATCCAGAATTGCTAGATAAAGACAGACTTTTGGCAATTTCAAAATCGGATATGTTAGATGATGAATTACAAGCCGAAATTAAAGCTGATTTACCAAAAGGTGTAGATGCACTATTTATTTCTTCAGTGGCTCAAAAAGGCTTACAAGAGTTAAAAGATAAGCTCTGGAAAATGTTAAACTAAATTAATTTTCCAGTTTAATTTTAATTGGTAATTGATACTTTGTAGTTACAGGAATACCTCTTTTTATAGCTGGATAAATTTTTTCTAATGATTTTACAGATGCTTCAACCAAACTATCTAATAGAGGTAGTTGCTCTTGGATTTTTTTTGATGACTGTAAACTCTCAAAATTAATAACACCATTTTTATCAATAATTAAGTTTACCAAAACAGTTTCATTTACTGAGTCTTGTAGCGTAAAAGTATGTTTTAGCAACTCCTCTCCTATCTTTGTATGAATTGTGTTTCTAAAACAGTTTTGCTTTTCAACTTTATCAATTATTGCGTCACAATTTTTAAAAGAAGGATAAGTATCTACAGCTGTAAAGTTTACAACAGTATCTAAAGGTTGTATATTTTTGCTTTTAGTTAAAGAAAATTTATCACAAGAAGTGAGTAGAATCATCAATAATAACAAAGAAAAAATACGCATAATTTAGCTTGAAAATATAGCGTGAATTTACTAAAAAATACTGACTTTTATTTTAAAGTTTCACCTTTCATAAAATAGGCTTTTTTAATTTCACTAATTCTATTTCTAACAAAATTATTCATGCCTTCGTCTTTCCTCCAAAATTTTTCTATGTACTCATTGTAGAGTCTGTAAGCTATTTTTTTATCCTTATAATAATCATCAGACATTGTAGCTAATTGATATAATGCTCTGTAGTTAGAACTATTTTCTTCATAAGCTTTTTCAAAATATTTTATAGCCATTTTTGGCTTTTCCTTTTCGTAAAAAACACGAGCTAAACCATAAAATTCAGCATCTCTTTTTTCTTTACCTCTTGTTGTAGCCATAATATAATTCATCATAGCTCTGTCGTAATTTTTTTCTTTGAAGTAAATATCACCTAAATATGTAAGCGCTTTAAAATCTTCACGATCTGTAAAAGATAGTTTAGTAAACACTTTTTTGGCTTGCGCTAAACTGTCTAAATTATAATACACTCTGCCTAACATAGCCATGCTATAGGTTTCTTTTTTATCAATAGTGTCTAAGTTTTTTAAAAGCGGAATTGCTTCTAAATATTGTTCATCTTTATAGAGTTGATTAATCTTCAATTTGTTTAAATCAATATCATTTTTACGCAAAGCCAAACCCTTATCTACAAATAACTGAGTAGAATCTTTATCATTCAACTTTTGAAAACTTTTAGCTAGCCTGCTTATAGCTCTAAAATGTGTAGTATCTTTTGTATAGGTTGCTATAAAACTGTTAATCATTGGGTCTCTTTGCCCATTTAAAGCATAAGAAAGCCCTAAGTAATAAGAGTAATTTGCGTTTTTTTCATCGTTTTTAACCAAATATGTAAATGTTTTTACTGCATTTTTAGGTTTTTTATTGATGACATACATTTTACCCAATTGATATTTCAATACCAAATTCAAAGAATCCTTTTCTAAAAGAGCTTCATAAATTGGTATTGCTTTCTTTGATAAACTTAAAGCTCTATAGTTTTTAGCTAACTTTAAACTAGCTTTTTCATCTTCTTTAAAAGTTAAAGCTTTTTCAAAATAATATGCAGCTTTTTTTAAATTATCTATAGATTCATAAATAACTGCTTTTTTGTAATTCGCTAAAAAGGAGTCTTCTTTTTTATCTAAGGCTGCTAAAGCAAGTTGATACCTTCCTTTTGCAAACAAACTATCTGAAACAGCAAAAGTTGAAGTCTGTGCTTCAACTTTTACGATTGTAAGTAGTAATAGAATTAAAATATTCTTTTTCATAAGCAATGTTTATTCTACAATAATAGTAAAAGGAATTGAATATTTTACGTTTACCTTTTTTCCTTCATTTTCTCCAGGAGTCATTTTAGGCAAAGAATTCATAACTTTAATCACTTCTTTTTCTATCTCTGGATGTGGGGCTCTAGCTTTTATATCTACAACTTCACCTTCTTTATTAATATTAAAACCAATAAAAACTCTTTTTCTGCCTGAACTTAAGCCCAGGGTTTTTGGTAATTTTGAATTAAAATTTTGAATAAAGTGTTTTTGAATGTTTTTAGAAAAGCAATCTTTATCTCCAGACTTACAATCAGGGTAAGTTGGTGCTTTGTCAATATTCATAAATGAAACTTCTTCTTTTACTACAATTTCATCTAACATAACATTTTTTTCATCATAGTCTGATTTTATTCTAGGTGTATAATTTTTATGTAAACCAATTACAGGTCTGTCATTATAAA
>CAXBAC010000155.1:0-6174 GCA_963973485.1 uncultured Polaribacter sp.
CATGGTGTAAATCTATTTTTAAAAATTAGCTTACAGTTTTATGCTCAGAAAATAAAAATTTCTGGGAAAGAAAACATTCCAAAAAAAGGAGCAATTTTGTTTGCTATAAATCATCCAAATGCATTAATGGATCCTTTGTTTGTTACAAGTTTTAATCCTAGAGAAAATCATTTTTTAGTAAGAGCAGATGTTTTTAAAAAACCTTTGATAAAAAAGGCTTTGGCTTCTTTAAACTTAATGCCAATCTACAGAATTAGAGATGGCAGAAAACAACTTTCTAATAACGAAGAAGTTTTTGAAAAATGCTTTAAAATTTTAAACAGAAAAGAAACTTTAATTATTTTTCCTCAAGGAGGTCATTCAAGAGATAGAAATATAAAACCTCTAAGTAAAGGATTTACTAGAATTGTTTTTGGAGCTTTAGAACAAAATCCTGATTTAGAACTTGCAGTGATTCCTGTTGGAATTACTTACCAAAACTCTTCTTTTTACCCTTCTAAAGTTGCAGTTAAGTTTGGTAATGTTATTGATTCTAAAAAGATTTATTCTGATAATGAAAAACCTAAAGCCATTACAGTTTTAAAACAAGAAGTAAGTAATCAACTCAAAAAGTTAACAGTTCATATACCTGATGATGAACACTATAAAAAAATCTTAGAGAAACTAAATAAAGCCAATGTAGATTTTACAGAAGTAGACACCATTAATAAAATGATTGCCGAAAACAATTATCCAAAAGCCGAGAAAAAGAAAACTAATGTTTTAAAACCTTTATTTTACATCATATTAATTAATAGCATTTTGCCGTATTTTATTTGGAAAAAAATGTCTAAAAATATAAAAGAAATTGAGTTTGTAGATACTTTAAAATACGCTGTAAACGTAATTACATTTCCTCTTTTCTATACGATTCAAGCTATTGTAATTGGATTTTTTTTCAGCACAAAAATAGCATTGCTGTATTTTATTTGTTCTTTATTTTTAGTGTTATTTTACACTAAGTTTTCGCCAACAAATACTGAAGAAAATTAAAACTATACTAGAAGCTCGCAAACTAGTTTAGCCCTGATTGCAGCAATTGTTTGAGCTCTTTTTGAGGTACGAAAAAAAGCGAGTGCGAAAAGCAGGAAATAGCTACTACTCTATAATAGCATCTTGAATAATTTGCTGGATTTTGGTTCGCATATTGGTTCTAACCAAACCATTATTGCTCATGTTTGGATACACTCTGTTTGATAAAAATACATAAACAATTCCGCTTTTAGGATCTGCCCAAGTATAGGTGCCTGTAAAACCTGAATGCCCAAAACTTTCATCTGAAACACAACCACATGTTGATTTTACTTTAGGATCTAATTGAGGTTTATCGAAACCTAAACCTCTTCTAACTTTTTTATCTTCGTAATAACGTGTATTAAACTTCTCTATAGTTTCAGTTTTTAAATAACGTCTGCCACCATAAAACCCTTTTTGCAAATACATTTGCATAATCTTGGCAACATCGTTTGCATTAGAAAACAATCCTGCATGACCTGCAACTCCACCAAGCATTGCAGCTCCCATATCATGAACATTACCATGAATTAATTGGTTTCTATAATAATCGTCTTTTTCTGTAGGAATAATAACAGATTTTTTAAATTTTTTAAGTGGTAAATACGTCATTCTATCTGCACCTAAAGATTTATAAAATTGCTGATCTGCAAGTTTATCTAATGGTTTTTGGTAGGTACCTTCTAAAGCTTCTTTAAACAAATAATATCCTAAATCACTATACTTATACCCTTCTCTATCTCTTTGATCTACCTCTCTAATATACTTGTAAATACTATCTTTATAAGAATGTTCTAAGTACAAGTTTTCAGCAACTTTTATATCGTATTTTTTTGATTTATTTCTACTGTATAATTCAGGAGAGTTTAAACCTGTAGTACTATCTTGCGTATTTTTATAAAAAGGAATCCATGCTTTTAAACGTGCATAGTGTGATAGTATTTCTTGCACAGAAACTTGTGCTTTGTTTGTGTTTTTAAAGCTTGGTAAAATATCTTGTAAACTTGCATTTAATGAAATTTTTTCTTCCTCTTCTGCTTTCATTATTAAAGGCAAAGAAGCTAATATTTTTGTTAGTGATGCTAAATCATAAACATCAGAATTTTTTACTTTTCTAAGTTGTTTTTCTGTGTGATATCCATAACTTTTTTGAAGAACAACTTTACCATGCCTTGCTACCAAAACCTGAAAACCAGGCGCCATTTTTTCTGATAAAATAGTATCTGCAATTTTATCTATTAACGCTAACTTTTTAGAGGATAAGTTGGCTTCTTCAGGAATTGTATACTCTAATCTACTTAAACTATAAGTTTGTAAACCTGAACCTACTTTAAACTGATCTCTAATAGAAACAGGTAACTTTCCACTGGCTTTAAAAGCACCAAATAATAATTGAGCAGACAGTTCTTGGGCTAATTTACTGTTTTGATAAGAAACTAAAATAGCATCAATATTGGTAAAAGATTTGATTTGCAATAAACTATAAGGACTTGTAAAAATATCTAAAACCACATTTTTCTCTCTTGAAATCTCTTGCAGCGCAACCAATTCTTTACTCGTGAATTTATAAGTTTTCCAAGGATGGTCATTAGATTTATGAAAACCAATAATTACTTGATTGTAGGCTTTTAACTTTTTTAATAAATCATCTAAATTATTTGCGGAAACTACATCAATTTTTGTGTAATTTTTTAGCATATTTACAAAATAACTATTCTCTGCATCACCTAATTTTACATAAGCTATTTTTTTATTTTCTAAATTTGCAAAAGGTATATTTCTATTTGTATCTTTTAGAAGAGTTAGCGAGTTTTTTACTAATTTTCTGTGTAAAAGTTCGTCTTCAACAGTATTTAAATCTTCTTGAAGATTTTCCAATTCAATAGGTTTGTAATTGTGTAAACCCATCCAATATTTAGCTTTTAAAATTTTACGCACAGAAAAATTTAAGCGTTCTTCAGTTAAAGTATTTAGCAAAAGTGCCTGTTTAATTAAACGAACGCTTGCGGGTACATCTTGTGGAATTAACAACAAATCATTACCAGCTTGTATTGCTGCTAAATCTATTTCTGCAGAAGTTGCGTAATTCGAAGCTCCTTTCATGTTTAGCCCATCAGTAATAATTAAACCATTGAAACCTAGTTCTTGTTGCAACAAATTTGTAACTACACTTTTAGACAACGATGTTGGTAAATTGGTATCTGATTCTAAACTCGGGATGTTTAAATGCGCAGTCATAACACTTCCAATGCCTGCATCAAATATTTTTTTATAAGGATATAATTCAATAGAATCTAAACGTGCTTTATCAAAATCTAATAAAGGTAAAGTATGATGAGAATCTGATGCAGTATCTCCATGACCTGGAAAATGTTTTCCATTTGCCATTACTTTATACTTTTGCATACCTTTTGTAAAAGCAATTGCTTTTTGTGCAACATTATCTTTGTTTTCACCAAAAGAACGATTCCCAATTATTGGGTTTTCTGGATTTACATTAACATCTACAACTGGAGCAAAGTTTACATGAATCCCTAAACGTTTGCAGTGTTTACCTAAATGCTCTCCAAATTTTTTAACTAGAGAATCATTTGATATTGCACCTATAGTCATGTTCCATGGAAACTTGTACGTATTTTGCAAACGCATGTCTAAACCCCATTCTCCATCAAAACCAATCATTAAAGGTAATTTAGAAACAGCTTGATATTTGTTGTTTAAAACAGCTTGTTTTTCTGGAGTTCCTTGCATAAAAATTAAATTACCTACATGATATTTTGTAATCATTTCTGTAATAAAATCTTCGTGTTTTTGATCTAAATTAGAATATGCTTGTACCATAAACAACTGACCAATTTTTTCATCAATAGTCATGTTATTTAAAATACTATCCACCCAAATTTCTTGGGCTTCAAAATCTTTAGTTCTTAAGGGATCTATTCTCTGAGATTGTAATTTAAAGGCAAAAACAACCAAAAATAATAGCAATATTTTTGTTTTCATTTTCTTTTAATAGTTCAAATTTTATACCAAAAAGCGTTTGTGCCAACTTTGTTTTGCAGGTATTTCCCAATTATTTTCAAAATCTTCTTTAGTATCAACCATATTATTGAAAACTATGGTTTCTGCTGTAATTTTTTGTGCTTTCGCAAACTTCTGGAAGTCTGGTAATTTTACTAAATTAATGGTATCACCATCTTTAAAAGAGATGTTCATTTTATCCATTAAATCGATTTCTAAAGCCTGTTCTAATTGTTGTACAAAACGTACAGAACTATCTATAGAACAACCAGAAACGTTATTAAAACTTTCATCAACAGCCAATACTAAAAACTGATTGTATTTTATGGTAAATGAGCCTTTTAAATTATCTCCATGCCTAGTCCAAGAGTTAATGAATTGTTGAGCTTTGGTTGATATATAATCAACTTCTTTATTCGAAAATGCTCTATTAGATTGATAAACCCAAACTCGAGAATCATTGGGTAAATTTTTATATTCTGTAAACATGTTGAGTGTTTATTTTTTAAATTATCTTAAATTAAATTTTTGCTGTAAAGCTTGTAACTTTTCTTCATCTGACATAGTTTCTTTTGGTGCAGCCATTCTTTCTTTTATTTGTCTTAAAACTTTTTTGGTATACAAAGGAAAGTCTGCATTTTGAATCCAGTTATTGTAACCAGGGTTTTCTTTCAGCACATCTTCTACTGTTCTCCCTTTGTATTTTCCGAAAGAAAAAATTTCTTGATCGTCATCATTCATCAAAATAAAACCAGCAAAATCAGCTCTTTTCCCATGAGTTGAAAATTCACTTAAAGCTTCTACAGAGTTTCCTAAGTCTTTATATCTATCAACTTGCGCCAATAAAATTTCATAAGTTGCATTTGTATCTGCTTCTGCTCCATGAGCACCTTCCAATTCTTTTCCGCAATAAAATTGATAACCAGCACCTAGTGTTCTCTGTTCTTTTTTATGAAAAATCACTTGAACATCTATGGCTTTTCTGTTATTCATGTCAAAATCTATTCCAACACGCATTAATTCTTCTGCTAATAATGGAATATCAAATCTATTTGAATTAAAACCAGCTAAATCACAACCAGCAATCATTTCGTTTACAGTTTGTGCCAATTCTTTAAAAGTTGGTTCTGTAACTACTTTTTCGTTTGTAATTCCATGCACATCTGTAGCTTCTTGAGGAATTTCAATCTCAGGGTTTACCAACCACGTTTTACTTTCTTTATTTCCGTTTGGAAATACTTTTAGAATAGAAATTTCTACAATTCTATCTGTTGCAATATTTACTCCTGTAGTTTCTAAATCGAAAAAAACAATAGGTTTTTCTAGTTTTAAATTCATATTATTTGTTCTTAAAGTTTGTGAGGCTTTCATTTTATTTACAAAACCTCACAACTTTTATAATTTATTCGTTATTTAATTCTGCTTTAAAATCGTCTAATTGTGCAACTAATTTAGGCGCTAAAGTGGGTGCTTTAAAATTGTATTTTTCTAATTCTTGTAAGAGTATTTCTGCAAAAATTAAACGAGCAGTTGGTTTATCATCTGCAGGTATTGCAAACCATGGTGCATTTTCTTTTGAGGTTCTATTCAACACTTCTTCATAACAATACTGGTATTTATCCCAAAGTTTACGCTCTTTCATATCATCAGCAGAAAATTTCCAGTTTTTTTCAGGAAGATTTAATCTTCTAAGTAATCTGTTTTTTTGTTCATCTTTAGATAAGTTTAAGAAAAACTTTAAAACAATGGTACCATTTTTAGCTAAATGACTTTCAAACTCATTAATTCTATCCATTCTATCATGATAAAAAGCATCATTTAAATCATTTACAGAATTTACATAAGGAATATTTTCATTAAACACATATGTTGGATGCACTCTTGTAACCAAGACATTTTCATAATGTGTTCTGTTAAAAATACCTATTTTACCTTTTGGTGGTAAGGCAATGTAATGCCTCCACATAAAGTCGTGTTTTAACTCTAAATCTGTAGGCACTTTAAAACTATGTACCTCTACTCCTCTTGCATTTACATCTTTAAAAACTTCTCTTATTAAACTATCTTTACCAGAAGTATCCATACCTTGAATACAAATTA
>CAXBAC010000156.1:0-6149 GCA_963973485.1 uncultured Polaribacter sp.
TAAAAATATAATTTAGTAATAAATAAATTTTTTTCTCCTTGTGCTTTTACCACTCTTCTTTTGTAGTCTTCATATTCGTTTAATGCTTCTGGAAATAAGTCCTTTTCTTTAATTTGAATACCTAAAGGCTTGTCATCAAAAGCAAAATAAATATCCATATAAGACTGCTCTTCTATAGTTTCAGTTTTAATTCCATCATTCTCTGGCATATATATTTTTGTATTCTTTAAACTTTTATTTAATTCAGTTTCATTCTGAAAATCTTCAGAGCAAGCTGTATAAAACAGCATAGTCAATAATACAGGAATCAACATTAAATATTTTAATTGATTCATTTTGTTGGATTGTTTTTTTGTCATCATAATAATTCTTTTTTTAATGAATGTTGGTTTATAAAATTGATTGATAAAAGCAATGTTTTCAACCTGAAAAAAGTTGGATAGTAAATTGTTGATATAGTTTTCTTTGGTTTCTGATTTTGCAACTATTGCATCAGAAATATATTCATGAACAAGTGTAATTCTCTTTTGATACATGTAAACCATAGGATTAAACCACATCACAATTTTTAAAAATTCGAATAAAAGTAAATCCCAAGTGTGCTTTTGTTTGCTATGTATTAATTCATGTTCTATAATATTTTGTCTATTCGCATCTTTTATTGCATCACCTAAAAACACAAAATTGAAAAATGAAAAGGCTTTGGTTTCATTTGGTAGAAAAATCAACGTAAAATTATGTTGAGTTAGCTTATTATTTTTTCGAATTAGATTCACAATTTTAGTCAGTTTCAACAAAAACAATATAGAAAATACTGCAACTCCAATCCAAAATAAAATAGGCAAATAGTTTATAGAATTAGAAAGTGTAGTTTCTTGAAAAGTTCTTTTTATAACTGTTTCTGGCGATAAAAATATCTCTGGTAATTGCACCACATATTCTTGAGAAACTGCTTTTTGAAATGTTGGTATTTTAATCAACGGAATTAAAAAAGATACGATTGGAGTTATAAGTAAATACCATCTATTTTTAGTAAAAAAGGTTTCTTTACTTAAAAAGAAATCATAAATAGCTAAAAACAATACTTGAAATAGTATGACTTGTAGAATATAATTCATCATAATTTATTGTTTTTTATTAACTTCTTTTAAAATCGATTCTAACTCAGCAACATCCATTTTGTTTTCTTTTACAAAAAACGAAACCATACTTTTAAATGAACCATCAAAATAACCGTTCATAATTTTGTGTAAACTTTGGTTGCTGTAAGTTTCTTTATCTATTATTGGATAATACACATAACCTCTACCTTTTGGTTTATGGCTTACAAACTCTTTAGTTTCTAAAATTCTAATGATTGTAGAAACAGTATTGTATGCAGGTTTTGGTTCAGGTAATTTTTCAATTACTTCTTTTACAGAAGTTTCTTCTAAATCCCATAAAACTTGCATAATTTGCTCTTCTGCTTTTGTTAATTGTTTTGCCATAATTTCAACTAAAGTTTTAGTTTAATAAAACAAATATAACTAAAAAATTAGTTTAAACTAATTTTTTAGTTGAAAAAAATAACTGATAATATTAAATAGATAAAAATAAAAAAGCCTCTAATTCAATAAATTAAAGACTTTACATATATTTTTATGGAATAGAAAATTATTCTTTTTCTGCCATTTTCTTTACATAATCTGTAATAATTACAATTTGAGTTGGGCCAACTTTACCTTCTATATATTTAGCATTTTCATGATCTAAAGAAATTCTACGAACAGCAGTTCCTTGTTTTGCAACCATACTAGAGCCTTTTACTTTTAAATCTTTAATAAGTACAACAGAGTCTCCTGCTTGTAAAATTGCACCATTTGCATCTCTATGAATTATTTTTTCACTTTCGGCTAAATGATCTCCTGTTTCTTTTGCATAAGCTAATTCTTCATCTTCCATATACATCATTCCCAATAAATCTGTAGGCCAACCTTCATTTTTTAAACGATGTAACATTCTCCAAGCAACAACTTTTACAGGCGTATATTGACTCCACATAGCATCATTTAAACAACGCCAGTGATTGGAATCAACCTCATCAGGATTTTCAATTTGTGTAATACACGTTTCGCAAGCCAGAATTGAACCATCAAAACCACCTGTAGAAACAGGCTTTACTTCATAAATTGATAAATTATTACTTGCTGTGCACAATTCACATTGATTGCCACTTCTGTTTTCTAAATCTTGTTGTAAACTCATTATTGTTTTTTAGTTGGTATTGGCAAATGTAGTATTCTTTTTACTCAACCTCCAAAGAAGTAAATTTAAAATTAGTGCCATCAAAAAGTCCTTTATCTGAGAGTTTTAAAGAAGGAATCACCAAAAGCGCCATAAAAGACAAACTCATGTAAGGTGCTTTTAAAGTACTACCCATTTCTTTTGCCATTTTATCTAAGGCAGCATAAGCATTTCCAATTTCTTTTGCTGGTTTGTCTGACATAATTCCTGCTACTGGTAATGAAACTATTTTTTCTTTAGATGATGTTACAGCACAAACTCCTCCTCTATTGTCGATGATTAAATTTACAGCTTTGCAAAGCATTTCATCAGATACACCAATAGCGATTATATTATGAGAATCATGACCAACAGAACTTGCAATGGCTCCTTCTTTTAAACCAAAATTTTTGATAAATGCAACAGCTGGCTTTTCGTTTTGATAACGATTAACAACTGTCATTTTTAAAACATCATCTGCAGTATTTGAAATTAAGTTTCCATCTTTAAGTAATGAATTTGCAGTAATTTGATTTGTAATTAACTCGCCATCTAAAGCTTCAATTACTCTTATTTTTTTTGCTGATGATTCCACTCTAAAACCTTCAACTTTCTTTTGATTGGTATTAAAATTATTTAAAATTTCGAAATCAACAGATTTTACAAAACTTTTACCATTTTTAGCTACTAATTCTCCATTGATATAGGTTTCTAAAACTTTAAAGTTTGTTAAATTTTCGACAACGATAAAATCTGCAAAATCTCCTTCTTGAAGCAACCCTACATCTAAGTTATAATGATGTACAGGATTCACACATGCTGCCTGCAATACTTTAAAAACATCAATATTTTTAGCTACAGCTCTCTCACAAAGTTGATTGATATGCCCTAATAACAAATCATCTGGATGCTTATCATCAGAACAAAACATCATATTTTCAAAATGTTCTGGTAATAAATCGATTAAGGCTTCAAAGTTTTTTGCAGCAGAACCTTCTCTAATAATTACTTTCATTCCTTTTTCTAGTTTCTCTTTAGCTTCATCAAAAGAAAAACATTCATGATCTGTAGAAATTCCAGCTGCAATATATTTTGTAGCATCATCACCTCTTAAACCTGGTGCATGCCCATCAATAGGTTTATGGTTATTTTTTGCGTGTTTAATCTTTGCTAAAACCTCTTCATCATCATATAAAACTCCTGGATAATTCATCATTTCTGCCAAATATTTGATATCTGGATTTTCCATCATCGATTTAACATCATCAGCATTAATTATGGCTCCAGCACTTTCGAAAGATGTTGCTGGAACACAACTTGGAGCTCCAAAATTGAATTTTAAAGGAACTTTTTTTCCGTTTTCAATCATAAAATCAACACCTTTCACACCCAAAACATTCGCAATTTCATGAGGATCTGAAACTGTGGCAACTGTACCATGAGTAACTGCTATTTTAGCAAATTCAGAAGGTACTAGCATTGAGCTTTCAATATGAATATGAGCGTCTACAAAACCAGGGATTATAAAATTTTCTATAGTTTGATTTGCTTCACGAATAGCAACAATCTTGTCTTTTTTAACCTCAACTTCTCCTTTAAAAATCTTTCGGTTTTGTATATCTACAATGTTTCCTTGAACTATCATTTTATATTGATTTTACACAAAACTACAAATAATAAAAAGGGTTTGTATAAAATGTAAATAGAATATTCTATTTTTGATTATGGATAGAAAACAACACAATTTAGAATTTAAAAAATGGGCTGACAACAACCATTTTTCTCTTAAAGAATTGTTCCCAACTATAGATAAAAACGAGCTTTTTCATATTGATTTAAGCCAAAATAACACTACAGTTCACACAGAAGCTGAGTTTAATAATCCCACTTTTTTTGAAGGTAAATTAGCTGAAATTCAAGAAAATAATCCTACTAAAATTATTGCAGGTGGCTATATTGAAAAAAGAGCTTTATATACTTCTGATATTTACAATGCAGAAAACACTACAGAAAAAAGAAATGTGCATTTAGGTGTCGATTTTTGGTTGCCAGAAAACACGCCTGTTCATGCGCTTTTTGATGGTGAAGTTATTTGCAGTGTGCATCAAAAACCTTATAAAGGTTATGGAGGTTTTATAATTCTAAAACATGAAATTGATGTTTTGGAATTTTACACCTTATATGGCCATTTATCAGAGAAATGTGTACAAAAATTTACAATTGGAAACGAAATAAAAAAAGGTGAAAAAATTGGAGTTTTAGGAAATTATGCAGAAAATGGAGAATGGGTTCCTCATTTACATTTTCAAATCATGTTGTCTTTATTAGATTATAAAAATGATTTTCCTGGTGTAGCTTTGGAAAGTGAAATTTCTTTTTGGAGAGATATCTGTCCAAATCCTAATTTATTATTTAAAAGTGATCAACTTTAAAAAAGTAGCTAAAAATAGAATTCTTATCTTTAACGAACACAATCTCAAATCAACCAAATTATGTATAAAAATTTAGTTTTACTGCTATGTTTAGCAGTTTCAATTCAAATAAATGCTCAAAAAAAAGAGGAAAGTTCTAAAAAATGGGACGTTAATAATCCTCACAAAGATTGGAAGTACAATACCTTCACACTAAACACAACAGAAGGAACTTGGATGAACTTGGATGTTTCTCCAGATGGAAAAACCATTGTTTTTGATTTGTTAGGAGATATTTATACAATGCCAATTACTGGAGGAAAAGCAACAAATTTACGTTCTGGATTAGCTTATGAGGTTCAGCCAAGATTTAGCCCAAATGGAAAATACATTTCATTTACAAGTGATGCTGAAGGAGGTAATAATATTTGGGTGATGACTGTTGATGGTAAAGATGCAAAATCTATTACCAAAGAAAATTTTAGATTGTTAAATAATGCTGTTTGGACTCCAGATGGAAAATCTTTAGTAGCTAGAAAACATTATACTTCTCAAAGATCTGTTGGAGCTGGAGAAATGTGGCAATATCCACTTTCTGGAGCTGCAGGCTTACAGTTAACAAAGCGTAAAAACGATCAACAAGATGTAAATGATCCTTCGATTTCACCTGATGGAAAGTATTTATATTATGCAGAAGACATGTATCCAGGAGGTGCTTTTCAGTACAACAAAGATCCAAATAAACAGATTTATGTTATCAATCAATATAATTTTGAAACTGGAGAAACACAACGTATTTCTGGTGGTCCAGGAGGTGCAGCAAGACCTGTAATTTCTAAGGATGGAAAATTACTAGCCTTCGTAAAGCGTGTAAGAACAAAATCGGTTTTATACATTCATGAATTAGAAACTGGCAAAGAGTATCCTATTTATGAAAACTTGAGTAAAGATCAGAGTGAAGCTTGGGCAGTTTTTGGAGTTTATCCTCATTTTAGTTGGATGCCAAACAATAAAGACATTATTATTTGGGCACAAGGAAAAATCAATAAAATAAATATTGATACCAAGCAAATTGAAAACATTCCTTTTGAAGTTAATCAGGAAATAAAATTAGCAAAAACACATCGTGTAAAAAGACCAGTTTTTCAAGAAGAGTTTACCTCTAAAATGATTAAGAATGTTCAAACATCTCCTAATGAAAAAACAATTGTTTTTACTGCTTTAGGCCATATATATCAAAAAGAATTGCCAAATGGAAAGCCTAAAAGAATTACGAATTTAACAGATTTTGAAGCAGAGCCAAGTTTTTCTGCTGATGGAAAATCGGTAGTTTTTGTAACTTGGAATGATGAAAATTTTGGGGCTATTTATAAAGTAAATTTAGATGGTTCTGGTTTACAAAAACTGACTACAGAAAAAGGTATTTACAGAATGCCAAAATACAATAGTAGCAACTCTCAATTAGTATATGTAAAA
>CAXBAC010000157.1:0-6130 GCA_963973485.1 uncultured Polaribacter sp.
GCAAACGATTGAAATACACTTCCCACATTTACATCTACTTTAAATGTATCTGTTTGTACAGCATTATAAACAGTATCTGATAGACTATTGTATATTTTAAAATTTATACTTTCTCCTGTTGTATTGGCATATACTGTTAAATAAGCAACATACTTATCTGCAGAAGCAACATAAACTAGGTTTCCAACTCCTCTAATTTCTCCATTTACAAACGCTGCAACTTTGTCATTAGTATTGTTTAAATTGTCTCCAAAAACATTTAAAAAAGTAGTATACGTTGCACTAAATTGATAATTTGATGGATTTACAGACCAATTTGGGTCTTGAGCATTACTTTTTAAACTAAAAAACCCAATAAAAACTACTAACAGAAAATGAAAAGTTCTTATTTTCATATTAATAATTTTTAAGAATTGTTGTTCTTAATGCATTGCCGAAATTATCTGTAATTGTATTAGAAGCTCTTAAACTTACAGAAATAGCACCGCTAAAATTCTCTATATTTGATATCTTTATCGTATAAATTTTATCAGACACTTTTTCTACCTGTATTGATGCATCAGTTACAGTCTTGAAACTTGATGCATCAACATTTTGAACATCTTTGTTAAATGTTGCTGTAAACTCTAAACTGGTTGCATTTGTAATCTCAGAAATTGGTGTTTTTCTTAAAATTGATATTAAATAAGGCTTTGTATCATCGTACGAAAAAAGTAATTTATTAGATGCATTATTCCCTTTATTGTTTAGTGTTTCAATTGTATTTGCTTGTAATTCTATTGAGAAATCTCCTTTTTTAATAGCAATCAAATTCACATTGTAATTGGTTTCATTAATTTTATTAACAGATTGTATTACAGAGTTTAACAAAGCAAAATCTTCTTCTTTTAAACTTAAAACAGCCTCACTAGTTTTTACGTTAATGACAATTGGGTTTTGAGCAACCAAAAGATTTGCTGATGAAGATAAATTTACAGTTAAATCTGACACAATTATTTCTTTGGTAACAGTAACCAAATATTCTTTTAGTGTACTTTCGTCTTCAGATAAAACTTGATAAATGATGGGAGATGTAAAGTTTTGACTAGAAACACCAGAGGTTTGCGGAATTTTATCAATAAAAACTTTTGCATTATTATTTACTGAAAAACTAGCAATCAAATTTGTTATATTGGTATTAGCAGCAACTTTAATTGCAATAGTGTTGTCTGAAATTATGACAGATTCTTCTTGTGCATCAATAAAATCAAAAGCAGTAAAAGAGGCAATATTACTTAAGGCAGGTTTTGCTAAACTTATTGACTGAAAAACACTGCCTAAATTATCATCGATTTTAAAAATAATGGTTTTATCAGGTTCAATTACAGTTTCTGTTGAACTATCGTAAATTTTAAAACTTACTGTTTCTCCACTAGTATTTGCATATATAGATAAAAATGCCACATATTTATTTAAACTATTTACATAGCTAACATTCGCTACACCTCGTATTTCTCCGTTAACAAAAGCAGCAACTTTATCATTGGTAGATGATAAAGTTGTGCCATTTAAATTTAAAGAGCCAATAAGCGTCATACTAAACTGATAATCAGAAACATTAAAACTCCAATTTGGATCTTGAGCCAGCGTTTTAAAACACCACAAACTCATTAATAATACAACTAAATAGTTCTTCATTCTCTACTCTTTAATCATCTTCTTAATAGCAAATTTCCCAAACGAATCTGTTAAACGAATTAAATAAACACCTTTAGATAAATTTGAAGTATTTAGTTCTAAGTTATTGAATCCATTTATTTTTTTAGAAATTACTGAAGCCCCAATTGCATTAAAAACTTCTACTTTTGTAATAGCTGTATTTTGATTAGTAAAATCTATTATTATTTTATTTGTAAAAGGATTTGGATATAAAACAGCATCACTTAAACCAAAACTTTCTGTATCTAAGGCATTTGTAGACAACAGTATTGGATTGTTAAAATCTCCTAAAACTTCATTGTTTTTAAATGTAAATTCTTTGTGGATGTCTATGGATTCCAAATCGTTAGCTAAAACAAATTTTAAGGTTTCTGTTGTGTTGCTAAATGCAGTGATAAAGCTGTATTTTTTACCATTAATATTGGTAATGTCTGCAATACCTCTTAACATATTATTTGCATCATACACCATTACTTTTGTAAAATTATCATCTGAAATTACCTCTGCAACAATACTCATATTACTACTGTATTGTGCAAAATCAGTATTATTGTCTGTATTGTTTTTGGCAAGCACTTTATTAGTTGCCGTTTTTTGCAATACTTCTGTATTTGGATATTTAAACGTTTGTTGATTGCTAGATTTTAACATATAACCTTGCCCAGATTCTAAGTAATTTAAAGTACCTCTCCAACCAGAATTTACATCGTAAATAGCAAAACTAAATTGGTCTTTAATTACATCTCCATCTGCAGCATTGTAAAATGCCAATGCTTCTTGTAAAGCAATATTTCTATGAATTGGAAATGGCAACCAGTTCCATTTTGGTGTGTCTGAAGGATCTGCTTTACCAGCAATATTTAATGTAAAATTAGCTGGGTCTATTTCTGTACCTTTTAATCGTAAATTATTGTTTTTTGCTAATTTAATCTTGTACATTTTAGCAATATCAAAGGTTTTTAAATCACCTTGCCAAATACCATCTTCTCTATTTACAAATTGACTTTGCGATTTTACAGCATCTCCATCCGTTAATTCTAAAGAATTTAATGTTGCCTCTAAATCGTTAAATCTGCTATCATCTGCAAAGAAAGAAACCCAAGACCAACCTACGTTTAATGCTAAGTTTTGTTCTGCTAAATTGGTTGAAGAAAATATTTTTGGATTGGCACTGCTACCTAAAACTTCATTTTGTAAAAAGTTTATTTTAGCTGTACCATCTATAGCAGCTGCAATAATTTTTCCGTTTACAGCATCCCATATCTTAAAGGTAACTTCTTCTGTAATATTTGTATCTGTATTATTACTGTAAATGGTTAAATAAGCAAAATAAGAATCGTAAAAAGTATCATACACTAAATAGGCTTCTCCTCTTTTTTCATCATTGATAAATGCCCCAACTTTGGTGTATTGATCTCTAGAAAAAACGCCATCTAATTCAATTTTTCCAATAGCATTCATACTATTTAAAAAATCTCTCGGATTTACAGACCAATCTGGTGCATCTGCTAATACACGCAAGCTGAAAGACAATCTATCATTAAAACCAGAAGCTGTTTCTAAGAAAATTTCTGAAGTATAATTGCCCATTGCCAAATCTTTATCTACTGTAAATGTAATTTGTCTTGTTGCATTTGGGTTTATGGTACCAGAAGTTATTTCTGCTTTTAACCAAGTTGGTATGCCAGAAATGGTAAAAGGTTGATTGCTGTTACCAATATTTACAACATCCATGGTAAAAGAATATTCTTGCCCAACTATTTTTTGAGTAACAATTTCTTTGCTTCGTTGTTCTGTATACCATTCTAACTCTTGTCTGTTTACTAAAGTAGACCAAGTTACTGGAGATTGCTGTGTGTTAAAGTGCTCATCTGATAGTCTTGCCACAGAAAAATTAATGATTTCACCTTCAAACAAACTCCATTCTTCTGCTGTTAAATTAGGTTCAATAATCATTTCGTCGCCATTAACAACCGTTGAAAAAGGTATGTTTGTGAATTTTAATGGTGGTTTTATTGGTGGTGAGTCTTGCACATAGTTTTGTGTTGCTCCACTTAAGACTGCGAAAGTGGTACCTGTTGTAAGGTTTCTATCTGCATGATGATAAACTGGCCCATTAGAGGTATTGGTTGCATCTTCATTAAAATCTACATACAATAACAAACCTTCTGTTTCTTTATCAATTTCGAAATAACGATCTCTTTTTATTTGCTCTATACTTCTTGCAGTGTTCCATAATCTTACTTCATCTAGTAAACCTGTAAAATGATTGTCAACTTGATCTGAACCTCCAGAATATTGGAACAATCTACCTCCTAGAATAATTTTATTTCCTGAAATTCCACCAATTTTAGAGGATGATATAGACACCTCTTCATTTCCGTTAATATAAGCATTTAGAGACCCTCCTCTTCTAACTGTAATAGCTACATGACTCCATTTGTTTATAGGCAACACATTGTTTGTTATTGGAAAAATCTCATCTTCAGTTGCCAATTCTATATGACCATTTGAGGTCATATTTACAGCCCATTTGTTTCTAAATCCATTGGTTAAAATAGGTTCTGAATCATTTCCTTTTCCGTTAGAAAATAAGGTTCCTTGACTTGTTGAATTTGGTTTAACCCAAAAAGAAAGTGTTATATCTTCAAAATTGGTAGGTTGTACAAAACCAACACTATTTAAAGTTAAATATTCTGAGTTTTTAAACTCGTAAGCTGTACCTTTTGGAAAAATATCCCAACCTAAATTTACGGTTGCATTTTTTCTTTTGGCTTTATCTAAAGCTGCAGTACCAAAACCTTCATCTAATTTCCAATATCCTAGTAAATTTAATTCTCTACCTGTTAAGGTTACATCTTTAGCAACAGTTGATTGTGCAGGCGTAAAAGGCTTTGCCCATAAGCGAACATCATGTAAATTACCCAATACATTTTGGCCTCCAATAAAAATTGATTCGCTTGTATTTATGTCTATTTGCTCTGTTAAAATTAAATTTTCTAAAACTTGCCCATTTTCTAAAATTAGTAATTGTGGTGAAGTACCATTTTGATACACAAAAGAATAGAAATTATATTGAGAAGCATCTAAAGGCCTATTGGTTGTTTTCGTAGAAACAGTCTGGTTACCTAAAGAAAAATCTAAATGATTGCCATCTATAGTTACGTTAATTCCGTTTTCTTGAGATACCAATTTACCAACACCAGTTGTAGCGTTTTTGTACCAAAATTGTAAGGTAAAAGATTGATTGTTTAACCTTTGATTTGGTAATTCTATTTGATTTTTTGTACCATCTAAATATACAGAAACACTATGGTCTATTTCTTGTTGATTTTTTAAACCTGTAACTGTAATGTTTGTAGTTCCTCTTTTAAAAATATCTTCGTTAAAACGAACTGCAATATCTTCGCCTACATCTAAAATACCATCTGTTGGTTTTGGCGTACCAAATACTACAGGTGCATTTAAATTAATAGTACCACTTATAACTTCTGATTCGTTGGTAATATTATCTGTACAATAAGAAACTGCTCTAAATTCATAGTTTCCATCTGGAATATTTTGCCCAACAATATCCCAATTGTAGGTAAATTCTGAATCTGAAGATGCAATTACTATACCTTCTGTATCTCCTGCAGCAGTTTTTAAGGCTTCTGAACCATAATAGCTTGCAAATTTAGTCCAATTAGAGGCACTTGCATTTCTATATTGTAACTCTATTTTATTAAAGCCAGCAAAGTCTGTATTAAAATCTGTAAAAGTTATTGGCAATGCATTTGTAGTAACATTTCCATTAATGTCTACTGCATATGCTTCATTATTATTAAAAACCCAATTGTTTTGGGGTGCATTTATAGTTACTTTAGAACAAGATTTTTTAAATTCTGCACTAATAGTTATAGAAATATCGTCTTTTTCACTTGCAAAAGCACATGGACTATACAAGAATAACTTTATGTCTTCATACTCATACCTACTAGAACTACTAGATTTTGTAATTTCAATAGGGAATTCTATAGTTTCATTAAAAGGTAAAAATACGTTTGTACCATTGGTTTCCAAATTAATTTCTGCTCCGTTTAAAGAAGTAGAATCAAAATCTAAGACAAACTCTAAATCTGTTTGTGTTTCACTAGTGTTTTTTAAATATAATTTAAAGACAGCTGCATCACTTTCTGGCACATTTGTAACTAATGCTTTTTCTACAGAGATTTCTGCATTGTACACTTTGTTGGTTGCTTCTGATAATACTTCGCCTCCTGTACCAATGGTATCTGGATCGTAACTATCATTATTAAAGAAAATGGATGTTACCTCTCCTTCATAAGGACAAGAAGTTGTACCTCCTCTTGTTATAAAAACTGGACCATTTCCATCAAACATATTTACAACATCTACACTTAATAAGTTGCTCTTATCATTATCTTTTAGT
>CAXBAC010000158.1:0-6090 GCA_963973485.1 uncultured Polaribacter sp.
CAGAAATACAATGTGCTTCGTCTATTGCAATTAAATTGATGTTTAATTCTAATAACTTTTGTTGAATAAAATAGGTTTGTAATCTTTCTGGTGATAAGTATAAAAACTTATAATTACCAAATTTAATATTATCAAACAGGGTAATAATTTCGTCTTGAGTAGCTCCAGACTTAATATTAGCTGCTTTTACATTTCTTTGTTTTAAGTTTTTCACTTGGTCTTGCATTAAAACAATTAAAGGAGAAACCACTAAACAAATACCTTTTTGTGCTAAAGCAGGTACTTGAAAACAAATAGATTTTCCTCCACCTGTTGGTAAAAGAGCAATAACATCTTTATTTTCTAAAACAGCATTAATAATTGCCTCTTGTGGTTCTCTAAAAGTAGAAAATCCCCAAAAATCTTTTAGTATATTTTTAGCTGAACTTATCATTCACTAGTTAGTGAATTAATAATAAAATCGGTTCTATTTTCTATGGTGTCAAAAGGCACATTAATAAGATTGTAACCAAGACTTCTGTATGTTTTTTTTAGATAAGTATCAATTTCTTTTGAGTTTTCGAATGTTTCATATCTTTCATTGTCTGTAACATGAATTTTTTTCCAAGGAGAAAAATGAAAGATTAAATCGTATTTGTATTGTTTACTTTTTTCTACAAAAAAGTTAGGATAATCTGTTTTAAAGTATTCCAAATACGCATAAACATCTGGTATGCCTCTATCAAAAAAAACTAGATCTTTATTGCTTTTTTCAGCAGTTAGGAATTGTTCTTCTCTACCTTTTAATAACATTTCGCTAAATAATAAAGGCTTTGTTAAAAAAAGTTGCTCTATACCTTCTTTTTGTGCTTGTAAAGTTACAGCTCTAGAAACTTCTTCTAAACAATAGTAGCCTCTAGCTTTTAATTCGTTTAAAACACTTGTTTTTCCAGTTCCTGGACCACCTATTAAAACAATTTTTTGCTGAATATTTTGCAAGTTGTTTGTATTATAATTATTAATTTTGACTTTTGCTTTTAAGCTAATTTTACAAAAATAAATCATTCGCTTCATAAAACTAATTTTTAATGTAATTTTGTGGCTTACTATTTGCAAATAGTAATAAGAATAAGAGACTTATGAGTAATAAAGAGGATTTTTATATCAAATTAAAAGGACAGTTAGAAGATACTACACAGTTCCCTGCAGACTATATGTACAAGTTTATTGTACCTGTAAATGGTAATCAGCAGAAAGAAGTAGAAGAAGTTTTTGATAATAAAGGAGCTGTAATAAAAACTAAAAAATCTAAAACTGGTAAATATATTAGTGTTTCAATAGTTTTAAAATTAAATAGTGCAGAAGAAGTAATTGCATACTACAAAAAAGTTGAAAAAGTAGAAGGTATTATATCATTATAACTCATGAAGAATTTTTTATTTTTAACAGCACTATGTTTTACGAGTGTTTTTTTTGCTCAAAAGAAAAATAAAGTTTTAGTAACAATTGATGGTGATGATATTACTGTAGCTGAGTTTAAAAGAGTTTACGAGAAAAATTTAGATGCGATTGATAATGATGAAGCAAAAAATGTTGAAAAAAACTTAACACTTTACATCAATTACAAGCTTAAAGTAAAAGAGGCATATGACATTCAGTTAGATACTTTACCTAGCTATAGAAAGGAGATGGAATCTTACAGAAATCAACTTTCTGCTCCTTATTTACAAGATTCAGCATATATTAACAAATTGGTAAAAGATGCATATTTTAGAACTAAAAACGAAGTTAAAGCAAAACATATTTTAGTTAGAACTCCAAAAATGGCATCGCCAAAAGATACTTTAGAGGCGTATAACAAGATTTTGAAAATACGTGACAGAATCATCAAAGGAGAAGATTTTGAAACAGTAGCAGAAGAACTATCAGAAGATGAATCTGCTAGAAATGATGTAAAATCTGGTAGAGTTGGCAACAAAGGTAATTTAGGGTATTTTTCTGCATTTAAAATGGTGTATCCTTTTGAAGAAGCTGCATATAGTACAAAACTAGGTGAGGTATCTATGCCTTTTAAAACTCGTTTTGGGTATCATATTGTAAAGGTAGATTCGTTTAGAAAATCTAAAGGAGAAATTGAAGTTGCGCATATTTTAATAAGTGATAAATCAAAAAAAGGTGAAGAATTAATCAATTCTATATTTGATAGATTAGAAAAAGATGAGCAATTTAAAATGCTTGCTCGTAAGTATTCTAATGATACTGGTTCTAAATCTAAAGGAGGTAAATTAAGAAAATTTGGAACAGGAGTAATGGTGAAATCTTTTGAAGATGTAGCTTTTTCTTTAACCAAAGAAGGGCAGTATTCAAAACCTTTTAAAACTCAGTTTGGTTGGCATATTATTCAGTTGATAAAAAAATATCCTGTGTTGCCATTTAAAGAATTAGAATTAGAGCTTAGAAACAGAATAAAATCTAGTTCTAGAGCACAATTGTCTGAAAAAGCAGTTATTAATAAACTAAAAAAGAAATACGATATTCAAGAAAACGAAGCTGCAAAAGATATTTTTAAAAATTCAGATATTAGAAATTTACCTAAAGATGCTCTTCAAGAAATACTATTGACTATAAATGATAAAAAAATTACCCAAGAAGATTTTGTAAATTACATCAAAAACAGAAGAAATAGCCCTATTTACGAATTGTTTGAAGCATTTAAAGATCAGGAAATTTTAATGTATTATAAAGATAATTTAGAAAAAACAGCACCAGAATATGCAAATATCTTACAAGAATATAGAGATGGTTTGTTGTTGTTTGAATTAATGCAACAAAAAATTTGGGATAAGTCAACTAAAGATACTCTAGGTTTAAAAAAATTCTATGAAAATAATGCCTTAAAGTACAAGAAAGAACTTAAAAGTATCAAAGGAGAGGTTATGAATGATTATCAAAATCATTTAGAAGAAAAATGGATTGCAGATTTAAGAAAGAAAAGCAGAATAAATATTAATAGCAAACAACTAAAAAAGTTGATTAAATTCTACAATAGAAAGTAATGAAAAAAGCAATGATATTTTTCTTATTGATATTAACTTTCTACTCTTGTAACTATTTTGAAGTGCAAGAGAAAGATAGTTCATCATCAGAAATTGTTGCTATTGTAAATACAGAAAAACTTTTTAGAACAGATTTAAAAAAATTTTTACCAAATAACATCAGTAAAGAAGATAGCGCAATTTTGGTAAAAGGCTATATAAATGATTGGGCAATAAAACAATTGTTGTTACAACAAGCAGAGAGCAATAATTCTTTAGAAGATGTAAATAATATAAACGCGCTTGTAAGAGATTATAAAGAGAGTTTACTAATTAATAATTACAAAGAAAGGCTAATAAAACAGCGTTTAGACACTATAATTAACGATGAAGAGATTGATGTTTTTTATGGCAATAACAAAGAAAACTTTAAACTAAATGAAGAGCTGCTAAAAATTAAATATCTTCATTTTGATAATAATATAATCAACAAAAAAGAGCTGATTAAATTATTTAAATCAGATGAAATTGAAGATTTAGAAGCCTTAGAAAAACAACAATTAAGTTTTAAATACTATCAATTTAACGATTCTATATGGACTCCTTTAGATAAGGTTTTGTTAAAACTGCCTTTTTCTAAAGAAAATCTGTTAAATAAAACTAAATTCCTTCAAAAACAAGATTCATTAGGTTTATATTTGGTGGCTATAAAAGATGTTTTAGTTAGAAACGATACAGCACCATTGAGCTATATAAAACCTAACATAAAACAAATGATTTTACACAAACGTAAAATCCAATTAATAAGAGATATAGAAAAAATATTAATAAAAGATGCAACAAAAAACAACAACTTTAAAGTTTATTAGAACAACACTTTTCGCAGCATTTTTTGGATTGATGAGTTTTTACTCAACAGCACAAAACATTAAAATAGATGGTGTTGCAGTTGTTATAGGTAAAAATATTGTTTTAGACTCAGATATCGAAAAATTTAAAAAAGAAATAGAAGTAAGGTCAGAGGGTAAAATACAGATATCAGATTGCGAAATGTTAGAAGAATTAATGCAACAAAAACTTCTAGCACACCATGCAGTAATAGACAGTATTACAGTTTCAGACGCAGAAATTTCGCAAAGAGTAGACAGAAGTATTGCTTATTTTACCCAAGAATTTGGTTCTTTAGATAAAGCTATAAACGCATATGGTTTTAATGATTTAGATGATTTAAGGAAAGAATTATATTCAGTACAGTCAGAAAATTTACTAATAGAAAGAGAGCAACAAAAAATAACTGAAAAAGTAGATGTTACTCCAGAAGAAGTGCGTTTATATTATGTAGGCTTAAAAGAAGCAGGGGAGTTACCAGAGTTTTCTGCAGAAATAGAAATTGCACAAATAGTATTAAAAGCAAAACCTACAAAAGAAGAAAACGAAAGAATTCTTAACAAACTCAATGAATTAAAAAAAGAAATCGAAGATGGTGCTAGTTTTAAAATGAAAGCCATTATTAATTCAGACGATCCTGGAGTTACTTCTAATGGTGGTAGATACGAAATTACCAAAGAATCTCAGTTTATAAAAGAATTTAAAGAAATGGCATTTTCTTTAGATGTAGGCCAAGTATCAAAACCTTTTGAGTCAGACTTTGGTTATCACCTTATGCAATTACACGAAATTAGAGGTAATATAAGAGTAGCATCACATATTTTAATGCAACCAAATATTCCTACTGAAAAGTTGACAGAAACAAGACAAAGGGCAGAAGATTTAGCCCAAGATATAAAAGAAGGTAAAATAACTTTTACAGAAGCTGTTGCAAAATATTCTGATGATGAAGATACCAAAGATGATGATGGTTTATTATTAAACCCTTATACAGGAGAGAATACTTGGGATTTAACAAGAATGGATCCAGCTTTATATGCAAGAGTTGCAGAGTTAAAAAAAGGAGAGCTTACAGAGGTTTATTTTGATGAGAACAGAAGTGGTGAAAAGATGTATAAATTCTTAATCATGAGAGAAAGAACAAATACTCATACTGCAGATTTGGTAAAGGACTATGTTAAAGTACAAGAATTGGCTTTAACGAAAAAGAAAGAAGAAACGATTACAAAGTGGGCTAAAGAAAAAATTAAAGACACTTACATTAAAATGGCTGAAGAGCACAGAAAGTGTTCTTTTGATAAAAATTGGAAAAAAGAAACAAACAAATAATGTCTGATGTTAGTGCTGTAAATAATTTAGTTGTTAAATATAACAATCTAAAAACTGAAATAGGTAAAGTAATTATAGGACAAGAGGAGGCTGTTAATTTTACCTTATTATCAATTTTTTGTGGGGGTCACTCTTTATTGATTGGTGTACCAGGTTTAGCAAAAACACTTCTGGTAAATACAGTATCTAATGTTTTGGGTTTACGCTTTAAACGCATTCAGTTTACACCAGACTTAATGCCTTCAGATATTTTAGGTAGCGAAATTTTAGACGAAAAACGACAGTTTAAATTTATAAAAGGACCCATTTTTTCTAATATTATTTTAGCTGATGAAATTAACAGAACACCACCAAAAACTCAAGCAGCACTATTAGAAGCCATGCAAGAGCGTTCTGTAACAATTTCTGGAAATCATTATAAATTAGATTTACCTTTTTTTGTATTGGCAACACAAAACCCAATTGAGCAAGAAGGAACATATCCTTTGCCAGAAGCGCAATTAGATCGATTTATGTTTTCTATACATTTAGAGTATCCTACTTTTCAAGAAGAGGTTGATGTTGTAAAAAATACCACTTCAAATATTTTACAAGCAACTAATGCAATTTTATCTGCAGATGAAATTATAGCCATACAAGAGTTGGTTCGTAAAATTCCTGTAACAGATAATGTCATAGAATATGCAGTACGTTTGGTAGGTAAAACAAGACCAAAGTCTAGTGCATCAACAGAAATGGTTAAAAACTATTTAGATTGGGGTGCAGGTCCAAGAGCGTCACAAAACTTAATTTTAGCAGCTAAAGCACATGCAGCTGTAAATGGAAAATATTCTCCAGATATTGAAGATGTTAAGGCTGT
>CAXBAC010000159.1:0-6051 GCA_963973485.1 uncultured Polaribacter sp.
AGTTGGATTTTATTGCATTTAAGTGCCAGAATAAATATTTCTTTAATCTCAGATTTCTTTATCAAACTTATGAAATTGCCCATTTCTTATTTTGATGTAAGAATGACAGGTGATTTATTACAAAGAATTAACGATCATAAACGTATTGAGCGAATTCTTACCACCTCTTCTTTAACCGTTTTATTTTCACTTTTCAATCTTATTATTTTTAGTTTGGTACTTGGCTATTATAGTATGCAGATTTTTACTGTTTTTGTTATGGGGAGTTTACTATATTTTGGTTGGGTATTATTTTTCTTCAAAAAAAGAAAAGAATTAGATTACAAACGTTTTTCTGAAGTAAGCAGTGAGCAAAGTAAAGTGATTGAGTTGATTAATGGAATGCAAGAAATAAAGTTGCACAATGCTGAAAAAAGAATGCGTTGGAATTGGGAATATGTACAAGCAAGACTTTTTAAAGTTGCAACTAAGAGTCTTTCTTTGGAACAAACACAAAGTGTTGGTTCCAATCTTATTAATGAGCTGAAGAATATGTTGGTTACAATTTTGTCTGCTAAACTTGTTATAGATGGTGATATTACTTTAGGTATGATGTTGGCCATCAGTTATATTGTGGGGCAATTGAATGGACCCATTGTACAATTGATTGGTTTTATGAGGGATATACAAGATGCCCAGATTTCTTTAGAAAGATTAGGCGAAATACATAATATGGAAGATGAAGAAATTGTTGGTGAAGAAAAAGTATGTGAGCTACCAGAAGATGCTCAGATAAGTTTAAATAATATTTCATTTAGATATACTGGTGGTTTAGAACCTGTAATAAAAGATTTATCATTGGATATACCACCAAACAAAACTACAGCTATTGTTGGTGTAAGTGGAAGTGGAAAAACTACCCTAATGAAATTGTTACTAGGTTTTTATAATTTGGATAAAGGTGAAATTTTGGTTAATAAATATAATTTAAAAGATATATCTGTTAAAGAATGGAGACGCAATTGTGGCGTTGTAATGCAAGAAGGATATATTTTTAATGATACGATAGCTAAAAATATTGCTGTTGGTGAGGATTATGTTGATAAAGAAAAATTAAATTACGCAATTAAAGTTGCTAACATAAATGATTATATAGATAATTTACCTTTAGGTTTCAATACAAAAATTGGATCTGAAGGATCTGGTTTAAGTACTGGGCAGAAACAACGTTTATTGATTGCAAGGTCAGTGTATAAGAACCCTAAATTTTTATTTTTTGATGAAGCTACCTCTGCATTAGATACAAATAATGAAAAGGTAATTATGGAGAATCTAGATAATTTCTTTAAAAATAAAACAGCAGTTGTTATTGCACATCGTTTAAGTACAGTTAAAAACGCATATCAAATTGTTGTTTTAGAAAAAGGAAAAATTATTGAAAAAGGAAATCACAAAGAATTGATTGCTCTACAAGGAAGTTATTACCATTTGGTAAAAAACCAATTAAACTTAGGAAAGTAAAATGCCAGCGAATAGTGAATTAGAAATTAGAAGTGAAGAAGTTCAAGAAATCTTGAGCTACGTACCTCATTGGATGATTCGTTGGGGAAATACGTTATTTTTTATTTTAATAATAATGTTGCTTTTTATTTCTTGGTTTATAAAATACCCAGATGTTATTAATGCAGAAGTTATTGTTACAACACAAATACCACCTCAAAAAGAATTTGCCAGGGTTTCCGGAAAAATTGATACTTTTTTTATAGAAAATAATGAAAATGTTGTAAAAAATCAACCTTTGGCACTAATTGAGAATACTGCAAATTATTCGGATGTTTTTCTTTTAAAATCAATTATTGACACTATAAATATTCAAAAAGAAACTTTTAACTTTCCAATAGATGATTTGCCAATTTTATTTTTGGGCGATATAGAAAATAGTTTTGAGTTATTTGAAAACAACTATTTAAAATTCATTCTAAATAAAGAGTTAAACCCCTACTCTTATGAAGAAGACGCTAATAAAATAAGTACATCAGAACTACAAAGGAGGCTATATAATTTACAAGCACAGAAAGAACTTAATAAAAAAGAATTAAGTTTTAAAAAGAAAGATTTAGAAAGAAGCAAATCATTATTTAATAAAGGTGTAATTTCTGAAAAAGATTATGAATTAAAACAATTAGACTATTTACAGTCTGAAAGGAGTTTTAAAAATATGAATTCTTCAATTTCACAGCTTAGAGAATCTATCTCAAATAATAAAAAAACAACAAAAGGTACTGAAATTGCGAAATTACGCGAAGACAAAACCTTACTCAAAAATGTAATTCAGTCTTTTATTCAATTAAAAAAAAGTCTAAAAGATTGGGAGATGAAATATTTATTAGTCTCTGAAATTAATGGTAAAGTTTCATTTTTAAATTTCTGGAATAAAAATCAAACTGTAAACCAAGGTGATCTAGTTTTTACCATTATACCTAAAAAAAATTCAGAATATATAGCTAAATTAAAAACGCCACCACAAAATTTAGGTAAAGTAAAAGTTAATCAAGTTGTAAATATTAAATTAGATAACTATCCAGATTACGAGTTTGGAGTTATTAAAGGAAAAATTAAAAGTATTTCTGAAATCACAAATAAAGAAGGCTTTTATACAATAGATGTTTCCTTACCAAAAAAATTAGTTACTACGTATAATAAGAAAATAATTTTCAAACAAGAAATGAGAGGTACTGCTGAAATTATTACAGAAGATCTTCGTTTAATTGAACGTTTTTTCTATCAACTTAAAAATATTATGAATTAAAAGTATGTTCTCGCGAAGAATAGACATATACTGTGAGTGTCTTTAAATGTTCATAGCAAAAATAATTTTAAATTTAAATTATGAAAAAACAAATTTTAAACATTGGTAAGGCTTTGAGTAGATTAGAGCAAAAAAAAGTATTTGGCGGTTTTAAAATTCAATGCTATACTAATACAGAATGTGGTAATAATGCTGTTTGTAGTTCCAGAGGATTATGTGTAAACAATTCTAGTGAACACCCAGATTGTTATTGGTTACCAGAAATGAATACTTGGTTTTGTGAGTAATTTTTTTAAAAGATTAGAGGCTTTGCGTTAATTTTTCATATTTTACAAGTGTCTCTAATCTTTATATAGAATAATATTTATAATTAAAACAAAATGAAAAATTACATTAAGTTCTTTTTAATTTTATTCTTCATAAATAATTTAAATGCGCAGGAAAGAGGTCAATATCAGTTTCAAGTATTTGAAATGGGAACAAAAAATCCAATTTCATATGCAACTATTTTATTAAAAAAAATAAATAAAGGAACACATGCCGATTTTGATGGAGTTTTTCAATTACCAATATTGTCAAAAGCTAATGAAGTATTTATAGTTTCTGGAATTGGTTATGAAACTTATGAATTTAATATAGCAAACTACTCAAGGAACAAATTGAACCGAATTTATTTAAAAAGTTCAATTTATGTTTTGAATGATATTGTTCTTAAAGTAGAAAAAACTAACAGGAAAAAACTTGAAGCAAAAGAAATTATTCAAAAAGCAATAGATAATATTAAAGAAAATTATTCAATAAAACCATATTCTTACATTGCACACTACAGAGATTATCTTCAGCCTAAAAATGAAATCTATTCAATATCTAAGAGCATAGACAATAATCTAAAGTACGTAAACTTAAATGAGGGTATTGTTGAGGTTTTTGATAGTGGTTTTGAAAGTACAACAATTGCAAACGAAAAAAATCAAATTGCTTTATATGATTTTAAAATAAATGATAAGTATATTGTAGATACTACACTCATTATGCCTTATGATAATTTTAATGCTAAAGTTAGTAAAGGCCTAAGAATTGAGTCATTTGGAGGAAATGAACTTAATATTTTAAAAATAGCAAATCCAATTCGAAATTATAACTCTCAATCTATTTCTTTTATAAATTCATTTAATAAAGATTTTCTTGAAAATCATTATTTTAAATTAGAAGGAAGGCAAAAAATACAAAATGATACACTTTATAAAATTTCATTCAGAACTAAAAAAGCCAAAACTACTAAAATTCATAAAGGAGTAGGAAGTATTTATATTTCGAAAAATAATTTTGCAATATTTAAATTAAATTATTCTTTATATAAAGATGATGTTAAAATACCTAGTTATACTTTAAACTTAGAATATAAGCTCTACAAAGATAAAATGTATTTAGATTATATCTCTTTTAATAACTTACTAGAAATTAAAAATACAGCGCAAACTGAACTTAATTACATTGGTTTTTTACCTAAAAATAATACGCTAATTTTTAAATTTAATAATCCTATGGATTATGGATCGATTAAATCTTGGAAAAGAAAGATTGCCCTATTTTTTGATAATAAAAGGCTTAAGATTGCAAAAATCGAGATAAAAAAAATGACTATTTCTAATAAGAATGTGCCTTTATTATTTATCTCTATAGATAGTAAGAAATTAGAATCCTTATTTGAGGAAGATAAAAGTAAAGAAGATTTTATAAATAGAATTACTGTTGAGTTTAAAAGAATAAAAGATAATAATGATTTTCTTGTAAATGATGCTCCGCCTTTTAAGTTTTATCAATTTAGAGAGATGTTTGTGCAAAAAATATTTAAAAATAAAGAATTACCTAAAAATAAAAATTTCATTGATAAAAATAAGCCATTACTGAATGCAAATTTAGCTGTATTTGACTTTGAAAATGATTTTTGGATAAATAAACCCTTAAAAGTTAAAGATTAATTTAAATTAATCTAAGGAATTAATTTATTTACAAATAACAGAATTACACTATACTACAAGAATTTCACCTTATTATTTTTCTGATTATTTTTACTTAAGTTTTTCCTTAGTTTCTCCATGTCTTCACTTACTTTTCTCTCTATTACTTTAGCATAAATTTGAGTTGTAGCAATCTTTGTGTGACCTAGTAATTTTGAAACAGTTTCTATTGGTACTCCATTGTAAAGTGTAATTGTTGTAGCAAAAGTATGTCTTGCAATATGAAAAGTGAGATTTTTCTTTATGTTACATATATCTGCTATTTCTTTTAAGTATGCATTTAGTTTTTGATTTGAAATATTAGGAAATAAGGTTTTGGTTGATTTAGTTTTAATATGACCTTGGTATTTTTTAATCAACATTTCAGCTACTGGTAGAAGAGGTATTTTAACTTTATTATTCGTTTTCTGTCTATTTTTAATTATCCATTTACCTCCATCAATTCCAAGAGCTATATTATCTTCATGTAATTGCATAACATCAATATATGATAAGCCTGTATAACAACTAAAAATAAATAAATCTTTAACCAATAATAATCTTTCTATATCAAACTCTTTTTCAATGATTTTTTGTAATTCATCTTCTCTTAAAAATTGACGTTCATTTTTAATATAAGTAGGCTTAAACTTTATAAAAGGGTCTTTGTCAATCCATTCCATTTTATAAGCTAAAGTTACCATTTTGCGAAGCCTTTGTATATGTTTCATTACTGTGTTGTTTCCTATTTTCTTTTGATGGTCTTCTGGAGTGTAACTGCGTAAAAACTTTTCAAAGTCTACAATAAATCTATATGTTATTTGTGATAAATAGATATCTTGAATTTTCTTTTTTGATAAAAAAAGTTTGATATACTTTTGAGTGGTGAAGTAGTTTTTTAAGGTGCCAAAGGATAAAGATTCACTCATTTGTGTATTGTGATAATCAACTAATGTCAATAATGAATACTCTTCATTGTCTTCGCCTAAAAAACGGGCTTTAATAGATTGTGAGCAGATGAACGCTTTTTCTTTTATCAATTCATCATAAGCTATATAAACTCTATTTTTGACTTGGTCTAAATACCTATTTAGTAAACGTGATTCTTGTTTGTTGCCTTTCGCTCTTCCTCTTTTAGAATCCCATTCAGATAAGATAATTTTACGTTGTAAGCTGATATTAGCTCTTTTACCGTTTACAGTTATTCTGCCATATACAGATACTTGTTTGTTTTTAATACGTGTTGCGTTTACCCAAAAAGAT